>JAJZEU010000080.1 GCA_021805625.1 Microcaldota archaeon | reverse complement strand
ATACCAAAGAAACATTTAGCTCAAAAGTACATCTCACTCTACGAAGTTACGAACTTATGGAAGGTCAATCTATCAGGAGCTTGGCGCATGATATACACCATAAAGCAACCACAGAGAGAGGACACAGAAGTTGAGATACTCTCAATCTGGCTAGACGTGCTGGATATAATAGACCATGATGGATATGACAAAATCTTCGGCTATAGAAAACGGTAGGCTCTAGATATTTCTTGACAGCTTCGCTTTTAGACCAACGGCGTCGCTTAGCCCAAAAGTGCTATCTATTTCCTTGTATAGCTCCTCTTTGCGTGTAGTAATGTAAGTCATCGTGTGCTTGGGTCGCTATGCCTAGCGAACCTGCTTGTAAGCACTAGGTTGCCGTTGGTCTGCTTGGCAAAGCTGGTTATCGCATAGTGCCTAAGGCTGTGGGTAGTGAGCCTATGGAGATGCCTTACGCTCCTGCTGGGATTGGTTTCATCTGAGGTATCGTATACCTCGTCCAACCCTGCTAGTCGCACATAGTGCCTGAACCTATTGCGGACATAGTCCCGCTCTAGGAACGGCTCAGGCCGCTTGGTTCACAGCTTGTCTGCATGGAACAGATACCCATGTGCCTTCTCAATCTCCGGCCTGTGCTTCGAGATAAAGGCAACGGTATCCTTGAACAGCGGCATCGGAATCAATAATGAGTCCATTACCTGAGCCTTCTCGGTCTTCAAGGTAAGTTCCCTTGTTTCTAGGTCTATCGAGTTTATGTTCACTCTGACCGCCTCGCCTATTCTAAGCCCAAGCTGCGCTTGATACCTGAATAGGAGGCGGAACCTGTCAGAGTCTATCACATGCAGGAACCTTTGAAGTTGCATATCGGAGAACGCCTTTGAGAGCGAGCCATATTTCGGCGTTTTCCTCTTTCCAGCAAACCTCTTGGTTTGGGTCTTGTGCAGCACTGATTGTAGTTGCTGTAACTGGTGCCATGAAACGTTCATGGACACCTGCTTGAGGTTATCGGAAAACCTATTGAAATCTTCCTTCCTTGAAGATTTCCGTTTCGGATTTTCGAACCCTGCTTTGACGTCGTAAATTGAATTTGCAGGGGGAGAGATTTGAACTCTCGAAGGCGCTAAGCCACAGGATCTTAAGTCCTGCGCATTTTCTGTGGCCATTGCCATTCCAGGCTCTGCCACCCCTGCATCATAACTCTTTCTCAGCGCTAAATCTTCTCAGGCGTACATAGACGGTCCCGTAGCGTCAACCGCCTTGGTGTAGCTGTCGTGGCTGTCTTTTGTCTTCTTCAGTATGTCCCTGACCTTGGTTTCAACAAGCTTTGCCTCCTTCTCAAGCTCCTCTGTGTTTATCTTGACGTTTATTATCTTGTTCAGGTTCAGTATTGCCACTTCTGCGTACTTTGGATCCATTATAGTTGGGTTGACCTCAACGAGCAGGTCTATGGTGGGTATGTTGTATTGTTCCCCATTGACAAGAAGGATGGCGCTCACCCCGGCAACTACGCCCTCTTCTATTGGCATTATGCCTGTCTTCTTCACCTTCTCGGAAAGGTCTTCTTCAGAGGTTATGAAATAAGCCACATCCTTGGGCTTCTGGTTTGGTATGCCTCCTATCGAGATTATCCTCTCTATCTTGTATTTCCTGACGAATTCCGTAATCTCCTCTGCGAGCTGGTACACAAGATTTGTCGGTATGGTGAATTCGGATATTATCACTGCAAGCTTGTCCTTCGCCTCCTTGTATATCCTGACGGGAAACATAGGCTTGTTGCCGTGTATGGCCGTTATCGGCGGAAAGCCATCACTGGATATGTAGCCTATGTACTCCATCGAAAGGCTTTCTATGATGTAGCTATTTGCCATCGGACCGACGAGACCTACTCCTGGAAAGCCCTCTATCAATGTATAGCCTGCAAGATCATGCTCCTCAAACAATTTTATCTCTATCATACAAGTCACATAAAGTCGGCATCTAAAGCATATAAAAGTATCTTTTCTTTTGGGAATGTTTTATTTTACTGTCGATTTCACGACGATAAGTTTATAGCTCTGACGTTAGCAGTATATAACGAGGGTGAATTAAATGGCTGAAAGAATTGGAAAGGAAAAAATAGACAGAGAAGACGGATACCTCTACTTCCTCGGAAAGGACGGCTTCGTTTGGAGAACGCCAATGAAAACAAACCCGAGGGGAAGGAAGGCAAAGATCGGAAGCGAGAGGGTCTCAAGACAGGAGGGATTCCTTTACTTCATCGACAAGGGCGGATACGTAGCAAGAGCAAAGATGAACAGAAGGGGAAGGAGGTAAACGAATTTTGGGGGCTTCGGCCCCTCTTTATTTAATCCAGGCCCAGCGTAAGCATTACGTGGCTCAGTCCCCGTTGCCGTTGTTGAATACGTAGTCCATTTCTTCCTTTGTGCGCGGTTTGGGCGGGGCTCCTATCAAGGAAGCTCTCTCTTTCTCCCGCTCCTGGTTTGGGGCGCTGCTTTTTACCGATTGCCTTAGTGCCATGACATCTTTCTACACTTGCAACAGCATACCTTTTAATAACTAGGCGCTAAGTCCCCCAAACTTGTTGGGGGATACAGCGTGCTGGGCAGTCTATTTCTATTTTCTTATTCTTTCTTATTCGACGGCAGGGTAACTACGGATTTGACGCAGTCGGAAGTTTCTGCCGCCGACTAAAATTTGATGGGAAAGAAGTATAATTTTTCGGATTATTTGGGATTAGTGGAAGGTTTATAGATTTTCAACACCCTCAATTAGGAGGTAATGTTATGGGACTGGATGCGCTCGGAGATGCGTACTGGGTCTTGGAGTACGGAATAAAGCTCATGACTGTGGTAAGGACGGAGGTTAATAAATATGCGTTTACGCGTAAGAGTTTATAAATATGCCGTTTAGTGGAAGTTTCGACGTCTATCTATTAGTATTCTATTTCTTTCTGACGGTATACTTTCGCGACCTGTAATGTCT
>JAJZEU010000131.1 GCA_021805625.1 Microcaldota archaeon | reverse complement strand
GTTTCTGCCGCCGAAGTGTATAAAATGGATAGCATAAGCAACGCAAAAAATATAGAACCCTCGGCCAGGGATCCGGGCTTCACTTCGGCGATTAATTCCCACAATAACATCTAACCCACTCTCCATTTCCAACATCAAACCTCCTATGCTCTGGTTCCTTTTTCCTGTCGTACAGCTCCCACGCCCTTCCTGCCGCTATCCCTACATTACCTCTGCAGATATCCAGCTTGCTGCCGTCAACCGTAAAAGTATTCAGTATGTTGTGTGTGCTTACTTCTCTGCACACCAAACTGACCCCGACTATGCTGCATATGGGCCCTAGAATATCCGAATTTCCTACTGCAGCTGCATATGCAGATAGCTGCAACTTGTAATAAAGGGGCATTTCGCTGTACTCCGATTTTGGGTATTTGTCATCAATTACTATTCCCTGATTCCTGCCGTCCACTACCTTTCCAAGCAGGTTCAGCTGGTCTATCCTTCCAATCAGCTTCAGCTTCTTGTCGGTCAGCGAGAATTCCCTCACCCCGAACTTCATTCCCTGTTTTATCTGCGCCACTATCTGCTCGGTAGAGACCTTCGGAAGACCCTCCTCAAGCTTCTTGTGCATGGCCTTGCCGATTTTCATCGGCTTGGTCACCTTCTGCTTGCCCTCCATCGCCTCCATGAACCTGGTCTCGCAGCTGCCCAACAGACTCACGCTGCTTATTGACAGCAAGGTTCTCTTAAAATCCACACAATCACTTCTTCCCTTTCTTCTTTCTGTCTTCAAGGTACGCGTGCACCAGTTCTTCTATTACCTTGGGATCTTTTATCGACTCAAGCAGAGATTCCTTCAGCTGGCTCTCGCCCATTTTTGCCTCCATCGCGTTCTTTACGTCCAGTGTTGCTCCGCATCTGTTACAGTGTATTGCATCTATTGTGTTCGGCATCTTGCACTTTGCGCAAACCTTAACCGTGAGTTTGGGCTTTTCATATTCCTTCTCGACAGGGAGGCCATTGGCCTGAAGCAAAGCGTTGTCTATGTCCCTGCCGCTTAGGTGCACGTATGTTGCAGCCATCCTTGAATCGCCCACCCATCCGAAGAATACCTTGAGCTGCTGTTCGGTCAGCTTGTTTGCGTAATAGCTAGCCCTACTGTGCCTGAACAGGTGCGGATACATCCTCTTGCTTATCTTCGCCTTCTTTGCTACCTGCGTCAGCATCTTCGCAACTGCTGCTCTGTCTATCGGCACTCGCATGTTCGACCATGACCCTATGGCCAGGAAGAGCGGCTCGTTCTCTTCACGCTTCTCGCTGTTTATGTACTGTGCAATGTAAGGTGCGCTGAAGAATATCGGCACTCTCCTCATGCCTGTCTTCCCGTCCACGGTGATGTGTGCCGGTTCCTTGTCAAGCTCAACATCCTTGACCTTCAGGTTCAACAGCTCGCCTATCCTGAGCCCGGCGTCAAAAAGCAGCGCGATTATTGCCTTGTCGCGCTGGTTTGGCGTGGACTCAATCATCCTCTTTATCTCATCCTCATTGAGTATCTCAGGCAGCTTCGGCTTGATCCTTCTCTTCACCTTTATCCAAGCAACCTGCTTGGGATAATAAACATCATCGCCTTTGAGGTACCTGTAGAAAGTCTTCGCAGAGGCCTTTATCTTTTCCTTCGTGCTTTCTGAATAGTCGCTTCTCTCTATCTTTGCGAATACCTGTTCTATATCTTCCTTCTTTGCCCTTGAATAGCTCTTGTTGCCTAGGGCCTCGAGGAACAGTTTGAGCGTGTAAATATCTCTGGTTATCGTTCTGGGGTTAGTGCCCTTAGCGACCATTCCAGCAATTCTTCTCTTTGCCGCCTCCCTGTTGACCTTCAGTATCTTTGGGTTCTCAAACAGCAGCCTCTCCTGCAGTTGTGCCTGCTCGTCAAAACTTTTCCCCATGATTTCTTATACATAGGAAAAGTATATAAAACTATATGTGTTTCCAGCTAACTCCAATTACTATGGAGGCACAGGGAATCGAACCCAGATCCTCACCGTGTAAGGGTGACGTCCTACCATTAGACTATGCCTCCTTTTTGTGCCCTCTGCAGAAATCGTTTATCCTATTGATGGCAAGCTCTAATATATCTTTTGGCGGGAGTACAACAAGCCTTATGTGGTTCGGCGTTCCAAAGCCCGAACCCCTGGTTACCTGCACGAGCTTCTCGCCAAGTAGCTTATCCACGAATTCCCTGTCATCCCTAAGCCTAAGCTTCTTCGTGTTTACTTTTGGGAATATATAGAAGGCTCCGTTCGGCCTTGCTGTGCTCATGAATGTGCTTTCATTTATCAGCCTAGTTGCGAAGTTTGCCCTTTCCTCTATTTCTTTAACCATGTGCTTCAGGCTTCTTTCATGTTCTGCCCGGTTGCTTATCCCTTCGGCAAAAGCGTATTGTGCGGGGGTATTTGTCGAGAGTCTTGTCTGCGCATATTCTCTGAGCTTTCCCTTCACGAGTTCCGATGTCCTGTCATGTTCTGGAACCAGCATGAAGCCAAGTCTGAAGCCTGTGGCATCAAAATCCTTCGAGGCCCCGTTGAGAAGCACGTACGGCATGCCTTTCGCAAGCTGCCCTATGCTCGTGAATTTTGCTCCGTTGTAGACAAGCTCATCGTATATCTCGTCGCTTATCAGAAGTATGTCGTGCTCGTTTGCTATGTCCACAATCTCCTTCAGCACTTTTCTTTCAAGGACGGTGCCTGTGGGGTTGTTTGGGTTGGTCACAAGCATGTACTTGGGCTTCTTTCTTGACTTCTTTACGATTTTTTCCAGCTTTTCGGTGTCGGCGTTCCAGTTCCTTTCTTCTTCATAGCTGCCGAGCAGCGGCTCTCCTCCGAACAGCTTCAGCGAAGGCATATAGATGGGGTAGTAGGGCTTGAAAAAAAGTGCCTTGTCGCCCTCGTCAACAAGCGCAGCGTTTATGAAGAGCAGCGCTTCTGACACTCCCTGGGTGACAATCACGT
>JAJZEU010000106.1 GCA_021805625.1 Microcaldota archaeon | reverse complement strand
TATTCCTTTAAGCTCCCTGCCTTTGTAGAACGCGAACCTGCCAAGCTCCCTTGTGATATCGTACCTTTCGATGGCGACCTTCTTTGCGAGCTTTACCTCAGCATCAATGGCCTCTAGAATTTTTGCTTCTTTCAAAGCCATAGGGTCGCCGGTTGTCGTGTCTATGCCATGCAGTATCCTTATGCCTGTGCACGGTATCTCAATGCCGTTGAACCTCACTACCATCCCTTTCTCAAACTTTTCGGTCACGAATATCCTGAACTTTGCGCTGTCTGCCACGCCTGGTTTGTGGTCAATGCCTGATATAACAGTGCCGCGCAAATCATCGTCTGCAATGCTTCCCATCCCAAGCGCAACGTTATCTCCTTTTCCTCCTGTCTTGACTTTCCTGCCTTTTACTATTATCTCATCGATTTTTGCCTCTTTTCCAATCGGCAGTATGCTCACTTCCTCCCCGACATTAACGCTACCGCTTACTATCCTTCCAACAGCAAAGCTGCCGTTATCGCTTTCTACAGATCCCTGCATTATTATCCTCAATGCGCCGGCTTGCTTTGCATCCTCCCTTTTTGCGTTTTCATAAAGCACGTCCACAAGCGGCTTGCCCTTGTACCATGTCATCCTCGCGCTCCTTTTCGTGAGATTTTCGCCCTTGTAAGCCGATATAGGTATGAAGGACACCTGCCTTATGTCGAAGCCTATCTTTAAGATGAATTTGCTGATTTCATTCTTGATTTCGTTGAATTTTCCCTGATCATACTTCACAGTGTCCATCTTGTTTACTGCAACGATAAGCTTGCTCATTCCGAGCATTCTCGATAGGAAAAGATGCCTTTTCGTCTGGTCTTTTATTCCTTCGTCGCTCTTCGCCGATACAAGCAGAAGGGCAACCTCGCCATACGATGCGCCGCTTATCATGCTCTTTATGAGCTCCTCGTGGCCTGGTACATCGATGAGAGAAAATGCAATGTCCTTGTGCTTTATCTCTGCCCTTGTGGTGTCTATTGTGAGGCCGTGCTCCCTCTCCTCGTGGAAACTATCCAGTATGAACGCAGGTTCAAAGCCTTTATGGAGTTTTTTGCTGTATTTCTGTGCCTCTTTAATTCTCACCTGAGTCACAGAGTTAGTGAGCATAAGTAGATTACCTATCAGCGTAGATTTTCCATGGTCTTTATGGCCTAGCAGGGTTATTTGGCGTACCATCATCCATATCTACCTTTTATTTAGTTCCTCCAGAATTCGAGAAACGCAAGCGTCAAGATCACCGTTGATTTCATGTTCTTTGAAGCGCAGCACTACAAATCCGGCCTTTGCCAATTCTTCATTTATCTCGATGTCATGCTCAATCCTACTTTTTATGTAGATTGCATGCGGGTTTGTCCAATTCTGATCAAATTTACACGGACACCCGTGCCAGTAACACCCATCAACAAATATGCAGATATTCGGAGATAGAAATATATCTGGGCGTCCGGTCACGCCGGCGTGCTTCTGAAAGGTTATGCCCTTTTCAAGTAGTGCTTTCTGTAGTTTTATTTCTAATCTATTGTCCTTTTCAGGAAACGCTCTATGCTTCCAAAGTTCTTTCATTCTTTTCCTAGTCTCTGTTGAATGGTGTTTTCCATAAAATGGATTTTTTATGCCCGCATACCTGCCAATACTGACTTTGCGGAGCTTTGCCCGTTGGTCTTCTGATATGTGTTTTCCAAAGTTAGGGTTAAGTGGCCCTACTTTGCCATACATTGGGTTGTTTTCGCCTTTTAATCTTTCTTTTTCCTCAGGATGGTTTTTATAGAATTCCAATTTATTTAGTCTTAGCTTTTGCTTTGTTTCTTCCGAATGCTTGAATCCAGCCATAGACATTTTGAATTTCATCTTTGAAGACTCTTTCCAATGCTTTCCATAAAAGGGATTCTTTGCGCCAAGTTTGGCTTCTCTCATTTTCTTTCTTGTTTCTTCGGTTGGATGGTAGCCCTTTCTTGATGCAACTCGCTTCTGGACCCATTCGGCAGATTGCTCCATCCCTTTTGTTGACAAGCTGATTCACCTATAAATATCCAAGCGATCTTAGCCTCAGCATCGTATATTCGTTCTCCTTGTCCATGCTTCTTCCAGAACGTTCCTCCTGCTTCGTCGTTTCCAGCTCCTTTATTATATCGTCAACGCTCTTTGCGTTCGATTTCAACGGAATGGTGCAGTGTGTGCAGCCGAGGCTCCTGTACCTGAAGCCGTTCCTCGAGAAGTATAACGGATTGACTGGTAGGTGCTCCTGCCTTATATATCTCCATATGTCAATCTCATTCCAATCCAGCAGCGGATGCACCCTGATATGGCTCTTATCATCCTGTTTCGATGAGTAGTCGTCCCACAGCTCCGCGGGCTGGTTCTTGTAGTCCCAATGGAAATCTTTATCCCTGGGACTCATGTAGCGTTCCTTCGCCCTCACTCCGTGCTCATCTCTTCTAATAGAGACTATGAGGGCGTCAAAGCCGTATTCATCAAGAATTTTCTTCAGCGTTTCTGGTTTGTTCTTCCCGCAGCACGCAGAACCAATGAGATCAGGCTTTATCTCGCTGTGTCCCACTATCACCTCGAAGTTCCATTTCTTCGACAGCTCTTCCCTGAACGCATATGTTTCTGGAAAATCGATTCCATTGTCGATGTGTATGACCGGGAACGGGATCTTGCCAAGGAACGCCTTTCTCGTCAGGGCAAGCATTGTTGTCGAATCCTTGCCCATGCTCCACAGCGCTGCAATGTTCTTGAACTTGAACTTTGCCTCGCGTATTATGTAGATGCTCCTTTCTTCAAGGGTTTTGAGGTCTTGTGCAATCATTTTATCCACTCTTCAGCTTTGTTTATGGTCAGCAGGCCCTTCATATAGTAAGTTGCCCCCTCTATCTTGCCGTTCCTCCTCATGAATATAGGGATCTTCGTGGCGAGCTTCCGCTTTGCATCATACAGCTCTGCATAGGATTTCATAAGGTCCTGGGCCTTT
>JAJZEU010000094.1 GCA_021805625.1 Microcaldota archaeon | reverse complement strand
GTCAGGAATACTGCAACATTGTTGCCGATAGAGGCGCTGCTTTCTGCACCGAAAGTGTTGTAAAACTTTCAAGGGAAGCTATAAAAATAAGGTAGGTTTACTGTTAGCTGACCAGTATGCCCAAGGTTGCAAGCAAGAATGAGAACGCTGCTAGGGTAGAAACAGCCTTGGTGGATGGCAGGGAGATAACTATCATAAGAAGCGGGGCGAGTGGGACTGTGCGCTTGGAGGAACTCCACCTTGTAAAAGACACCGTTGTTTATGGAAATCTGGAGGTAGATGGAGGTATAGACGGAGAAAATAGTAGCCTGGTGGTTCATGGAGATATGTATGCCGGCAATATTTATGTTGCGGAGGCAATTGTGGAGGGAAACGTCTTCTGCGAGGGGCTTGCGGAGGCGCGTGGAGAGTTCTATGCTTACGGCAACATAAGCGCGTGGCTACTGAAGGCCAGGGAAATTTCCGGGAGGAATCTTAACGCTAACGTAGGAATAAGGGCTTTGTGGAATGTGCATGCTAATGGAAACATCACTACTGATACGCCCCCTATGCTGAAGTCCATTGTTTCTGAGTATGGTGATATAATTGCGACTGGAAATCTGG
Source organism: Microcaldota archaeon (assembly GCA_021805625.1). Taxonomy (GTDB): domain Archaea; phylum Micrarchaeota; class Micrarchaeia; order Micrarchaeales; family CABMGC01; genus JAJZEU01. The sequence continues at coordinate 2,446 of JAJZEU010000094.1, read as the reverse complement.
AGAGCAATGGAGACGTATTAGCTGCAAAAGGAATCATAAAAGCAAAATCGATAACCGTAAAAGAAGGTGCAGTATTGGCAGACTGGATATATTCCGACGGAGACATCATTGTAAAGGGAGTGCTTGAATCGTATGGCGGAATCTATTCCGCTGGAAATGTTTCCGCAGCACGTGACATCGTAGCTGGCATGGATATTGTTGCACAGAACATCAGCGCGGAAACAGTACTTGTAGGAGAAAAGAACAAGGAACAAGGATATATAGAAGCTGAGGGAATAGAAGCGGGACTAGTCGTTGCCAAAACAATTTCGACTCCACGCATAAAGGCAGCGGATGTTTTCTGCGATGGGATGCTGAGAGGAAGCATTCAGCCTACAGGAAGTTTTGAAAGATACTTTGCCAAAGATATTGAAGAACAGTACAAGATACTTGAAGAATGGTATAATACACTAAAAAGCCTTGAAAGGGATTAGGGCAGGGCATTTTGAGCGGCAAGCACCAAAATCTAAGAAATCGTGTATCTTGAAATTACCTTTGCAGCATAGTCCAGCACCTTCTTTATGTTGGACTCGGTGTTGCTGCCAGTACAGATGAGCTTGCCGTTCTTGAATAGGATAATCACTGCCTTTGGCTCCTTTATTCTGAAGATTGCGCCTGGGAACTGCTCCGGCTCATAGTCGACCTCCTTAACATTCTTGGAAAGCGCGTAAAGGTCTATTGTAGCGTGAAGGTCTGCGCTGACAACTATGTTCTGTATCTTTATGACCGGCTTCATGTTGAGCTCCCGCTTTGCGGGATCGTTTTTTGCAGGCTTAGCCACCATTTCACAACCAATATAACCATTTTAAAAGGGTATTTTTAAATCTTTCGGTATTTATAGGGGCAGAGCTGCTCCGCGGGTGCAGATGGCGTGCTGCGGGCTTGCCTGATTAGAAACCTATAAAAACATTTTCGGCGTATATTATTGAAGGTTCTAAGGAGAATTTGCAGATTAAATTCGGGGATAATTGCAATTGCTATTATGTCTGCTCTATGCTATGCTTAGGATATGCGAACGATATAAAAATGTGATACAATGGCTGAAAATCAATTGAGTGGAGGACAACAGTATCTGATGCTGCCCGAGGGCGCTACAAGGCTTCTGGGCAGGGAAGCGCTGAGGGTAAACGTTGCCGTGGCTTATGCGGTTGCAAGCGCGATAAAGACGACACTTGGACCAAAGGGAATGGACAAGATGCTAGTGAGCGAGCTTGGAGACATAGTCATAACGAACGACGGCGCGACGATTCTTGAAGAGATGAATGTCGAACACCCCATAGCAAAGATAATGGTTGACATAGCAAAGACGCAGGACAAGGAAGTCGGAGATGGCACAACCACAGCGGTGATAATCGCAGGGGAGCTTCTCAGGTCTGCAAACAGCCTCATAGAGCAGGGCATACACCCAACCACAATAATCAAGGGGTACAAGATGGCTGCCGACAGAGCAAAGGGCGAGCTCCAGTCAAAGTCATACAATCTCAGCATAGACGACACTGACAAGATGAAGAAGATAGCGCTCATTGCGATGGGCTCCAAGAACATCGGCGGCGATGCTACAAAGGAACACCTTGCAAAGCTCTCTATGCAGGCGGTAAAGCAGGTTTCCGAGAAAGTAGGAAACGTGGTTAAGATAGACCATGACTTCATAAAACTGGAGAAGAAGGAGGGAGGCAGCATAGAGAATACGGAATTCATAAACGGAGTGCTAATAGACAAGGAGATATCCCATCCAGGCATGCCGAAGCTCATCAACAATGCGAAGATAGCGCTGCTTGACGTCGCATTGGAGATAGAGAAGACAGAAGTGGATGCGAGGATAGAAATAACCTCTCCCGAACAGATGCAGGCTTTCCTCTCGCAGGAGGAGAAGATGCTGAAGGAGATGGTAGACAAGGTTGTCAAGAGCGGGGCGAATGTACTGATAACCCAGAAGGGCATCGACGACGTCGCACAGCACTTCCTTGCGAAGAACGGCATAATAGCGATAAGGAGGGTAAAGAAGAGCGACATAGAAAAGCTGGCTAAGGCAACCGGAGCAAACATGGTTACAAGCCTTGATGACCTGAACGCGAAAGACCTCGGCTTTGCAGGACAGGTTGAAGAGAAGAAGATTGCCGGAGAGCAGATGGTTTTCGTAGAGAAGTGCAGGGATCCGAAGAGCGTTACCATATTCATAAGGGGGAGCACGCAGCAGGTTGTCAATGAGGTAGAGAGGTCCCTCAACGACGTAATCGGCGCTCTGATAAGTGCCGTGGAGGAGGGCAAATACGTCATGGGTGGAGGCAGCATAGAGATAGACGTCGCAAACGGCCTTAGGTCATACTCGAGCGATGTGGGTGGCAGGGAGCAGCTTGCCATACAGGCATTCGCCGATGCGATGGAGGTAGTGCCGAAGACCCTGGCC
>JAJZEU010000114.1 GCA_021805625.1 Microcaldota archaeon | reverse complement strand
CTTCAGCTTGTCAGGCAGCTTGTTGAGGCCTGGTATAAACGGGAGGAAGACGACCACCATGAATGCGGCGAGCCCGACGAGGCCGTTTTCCAGGTCACCCCACCATGGTATTCCAGAGGTCAGCAGTTCCAGCAGGTTGTACGGGACGAGCCAGAACTGTATGTCCAGAGGCGGGCTCCCTCCTACTGAGAGCATTCCCCATTGCTGCAGGCCCAGGCCGTATTTCTGCGCTTCCGCATTCAGCACACCAGTATCATTTATGAACAGGAGCACGTATGTCGTATTTAGGCCGCTTTGCGTTTCGCCCTGCACTGTTGGCTGGTATACGCCCTTCTGCGCCATTTCTGTAAGGGCTGATGCCATTGCAACAAGCGGATTCGATGAATCTGCACCTTTTTGTATTGAACCATTGCCATTGAAATACGAAAATGCCTCAGCAAGGGTTCTGCCCTGCATGCTGCCGTTTTCTGCAAGGAAAGCTGCCTCATAGTCTTGTCCATGCGTTATATTCAAGTATACATGATACGGTTCGGTCACATAGACCGCCATTGTGCTGAATGTATACGGATCTATGGTATCAAAGTACGTTGCCGTATTTGAAGAGCCGTTAAACTCATTCAACAGAGTGCTTGCCATCAGATCAGGATAGTTGTTTGCGATGTACCTTATCGTCAGCGGGGACTCATACGGTGCCCTGAACAGTATGGAAAACACGATAACGGCAACTAGTATGTAGCCCATTCTTTTGAACATGGTCCTGTGGTCTGCCGGAACCATGCTGTATCTGATGTCGTTTCTATATGGTGTATTAAGGCCTTTCATCTTCACAAGCATGAAATGCACAAACATCAGCACTGCCAGGATGATTGGAAGTATGGCAGCATGCCAGCCGATTACCGCGCCCTCATTCAGTGGATTTATCCAATAGCCAAGGCCCAAGCCATTCCAAAGGTCTGCGCCGGCCTTCGCGTTGTACTGAGAAATTAGGCCTCCCATTCCGCCAATGCCGAACGCGAATTCAAGAAGCACCGTGATTAGCATGATGCCCCCGATCATCCAGACAAGCCTTTTCTTTTTGAATGCGGAGGTGGAGAAATTGACGAAGAAATGGAGGAACATCAGCAGAACGAAAGCCTCTGCTGCCCAGAGATGCACAGTCCTCACGAATGTGCCTATAGGGCTAAGATTCCACCAATACGGGCCGAAGACTAGCATTATCACCCCAGTTATGGCGAGGATTCCGAAAAGCTCTAGCAGGTAGATGCCTATCGTGAAGAAAAAGTTGTTGCCGTATGAAGGCACTTTGTTTATGTAGAAGGATTTCATCAGTGAACGCAGTTCGGAGACAGGGGAGTCTTTCTCCGCGCCTTTTTCTCCTTTACCGCCTTTCCTCATAATGCAACCGAGAGATATGTAGGGAATAAAAATAATATAATACTTTGTCCTGCAGCATGTGGAATTGCGCTAAGCTTTATATTTTTCTGCTGATAGCAATTCAGATTGCATGGGCCGCAAAGCATCGTATGATGACCTTGACAATGTGATGGACACGCTCAGCTCCCTTGAGGAGAGGGAGAAGCGCGAAAGCGGCATTGGAGCAGATGAAAGAGCCGGCAGCACTGCGAAGGCAGTGATTGGAGAGGTAGAGCATTACTATAGCAAGCTTGGTGTCGCGGCAATCAGGCTTACCGGCACGCTAAAGGCGGGGGATCTCATAGAGATTGGCAGCGAAGATGAAGCAATAAGGCAGAGAGTTGCAAGCATGCAAATCAACAGAGAGGATGTGGAAGAAGCATCAGCAGGGCAGTCCATTGGCATAAAGGTAAAGCATCCTGTTTCTGCAGGCAGCAATGTTTATAGATTATAGATTATAGATTGTACTGTATACCATGCCCAAACGAAAGAAGGCCGTCAAAAAAGCAAAAGGCAAGGAAATTGTGGAGTCGCAGAGCGGGATCGAATATCTCATAACGTATGGGTGGGCTGTTCTTATTATCTCGATAATACTCGTTCTCCTTTTCGACCTGAACGTATTTTCCCCAGCCCTGCGGGCCCAGCCGGGATCGTGCCATGTGCTTAGGCCGCTCGGGCCCTACAGCTCTGTTGACCTCAACACAGAAGGGGAATGCGTGAATCTGCTGCCGGAATTTGTATCTTCATTTGGAACGGTGAACGTATCATCGCACAACAGCGGAAACGGTTATGGAAGGGTATCGTACCCCAGCTACATAACGCTCTCTGACAACCCTTTAGCGTATACCATTCAAACGGCTCAAGGAAACCCACCAGCATACCCGCCCGGATTCACAATAACGGGATGGATCTACTGGTATGGCATTAACAACGCACCGTGCCAGGGCATAATTGGAAACGACCCTAGCCCTGGCGCTGGGATAGCACTCTTTGGATACGGGGGGAACAACGGTGCATGTGGAGTTCTGTGGATCAACGGCTCCTATGTAAAATGGAAATCATCAAGCGGCAATTCCTTCCAAAAAGACAGGTGGACATTTGTCTCGGCAGTATACAACCAGAGCAATGGTACAGCAACAGTATACACAAACATGGAAGTGTTCTCAACTGCGAGTCTCACCCCGAGAAACTACCAGACCTCAAACTCGCTCACGCTTGGTGCTATATTCTATCCAAACGGAGACATATATCCATTCAACGGCACATTGGCGAACCTTCAGCTTTACAACACACCATTATCTGTAAACGAGCTGTCCGCCCTGTATGCTGAAGGTGTCGGAGGAGTACCAAACCAGCTGCAGAGCCTCATGGGCTGGTGGCCGCTCAACGGCGACGCCAACGACTATTCCGGCAATGACAACAACGGCGTTCCCACAAACGTCACGTTCTATTCCACATATCCGTCCACATGATTGGAGCGGTGCAGGACTAAAGTCATTCAGTACTCTTATACTTTTTGTAAATTTCAGGGACAAAGAGACGGCTGAAAAATTTATACAGCTTCTTTCCGACAAATGTACTGCCGCGGAGGAATATAAATCAAATGATGCTTTGATAAAGAAAGATTATTTTCACGAATAAACTTAC
>JAJZEU010000019.1 GCA_021805625.1 Microcaldota archaeon | reverse complement strand
AACTACATCCAACAGCTCCTCATGGAGATAGGTCCGTTGCTCAGCGCCGTCCTTTTCATAATTGCCGGGATATTCTACGCGGTCGGCCAGCTTCTGACCCCCGAAAAGAAGGCTATCTTCCACACAACGGCGATAAATGTGATAATAGGGGCAATAATAGTCGCCGTTCTTTCAGTCGCATCGAATAGCCTTGCCATGGCTTCGACACATTTGCTAACAAACCTAACTACAAATTCCCTTGGATGAAAGCATGCAGGCATTTCCTTTCGGACCCTACGGGTTCAGCATAGCAGTCGCAGTGATAAGCATAATGATCGCAGTTGGGGGAATCATATACGGCTTGGGATACGCGCTGAACGAAAAAAGCCTGAAGGACTTTGGCAGGAATGAATTGTATCAGTCTGTGTTTAATGGGGCAATTGTCGGGGGCATGCTGCTCCTATTTATGCCGAATGGGGTGGTCACAAATCTGATAAACAATTTGACATACGGCAGCAATACCTCTTTCTCATGCTTTTCGTATATGACAGGCAACTCTGCGCTCTGTTTTGCATACAACTATCTTGCAGGCACAGGCCCGTATACCTTTGCCGGACAGCAGCACTACTCACTGCTGACGATAATCCTAGGGCTGCTCACCTTGCTTTTTGCGCTGGAGATTTCGCTTGGATTGCTTGCATCGCTGCAGCTGAGCGCAATGTTCGTAACATTTTCGCCTGCAGCGCTGTTAAAGCCATTTATTGCTGAAATCCAATACGCAACGGAACTGCTTACAACAATAGCAATGGGCGTTGCTGCGCAGGCTGCAGTGCTTGCGTTCATCGCAATTTCAGCACTTACAATCCTGCTGCCGGTCGGCATAATCCTGAGGACCTTTTACCCCACAAGAAAGCTTGGAGGATTCATAATAGCCGTTGCAATAGGCGTTTATGTTGTGCTGCCTCTCTCTTATCTCATGAACGCTGCCCTGCTCGTAAGCTACTCCGGCACATTCAACAGCACTTCTCTGGAGCAGGTAAACCTCTACGCAAGCGGGTTCGACGGCAACTATACCATTCTGAGCGGCACAAACAGCACGTCAGGTATCCTAGGTAGCATGCTGGGGCTGATTAAGTCTGCACTTTCCGCGTTGGCAGGTGCGCTTGCAGACCTTTTCCATTACATTGCCATGCTCATAGTTGAAGTATTCATATTGCCGACATTCAGCCTGATAATAACCGGCATATCGATAAAAGAGTTTGCAGAAGTTCTTGGTTCAGAGGCGCATTTTGGGAAATTCAGAATTATATAGTGTTTTTATGGACGAAACTATCTTTGGCAATAGGAAATATGCATACGCGCTCTATTCACTCTCTGCAGCCCTGCTATTCGGGGCTGCAATTCTCTATGCCAAATTGATAATCCCAGCAATCATTTTGCTAGCTTTGTCCGTAATATACTTCCATTCTGGGCAGCTCATAAACACCGCGATACTCCAGAAGAAAAAGGTTATTGTCGTATCTGGCGGCTATTCCCTGGGCAGGAATACCACCTCTATCGTAAGGAGGATAGGGGGATTGTATGAAAGTGTCTCCATTGCAATCTTTTACATGAACCATACTCCCAGATCAGAAGCCGATCTTTTTGAGGCCCTGCTTGATAAGGTAGATACGCCATTCGAATTCAGCATGTGCCTTGAGCCTTTCGACAAGAAGAAGGTTGTGGACAGCCTTAGGACAAGGAGGAGCATGAAGGAGCTTGCATTTTCCAATCTGGGCAAGGCAGAGTATGCAAAGAGCAACAGGCTTAAGAGAGAATTGGCATTTATCGACGAAGAGATAGCGCAGCTCAACGGCGGCAGCAAACCGTTCATGACATTGTTCAAGTTAAAGTGTACAGCGGTTGCAGATGCAGAAAGCGAAGCATCGAGAGAGGCCGCCAGCAGAATAGAACGCACTGCGCAAGCGTTCGCGTCTACATTTGATGCTAGCTATACCATATTGAAGGGTGGGGATCTTCTCAGGAATTTGTGATTCAATGCAATATTCACTGCCATTTGGTTCAAAGACAATCGCCAAAATGATGCACATCCACAGCACTGCGGATCTAAACGAAGCCAGCATATTGAAAAGTGCGGAAAACGGCATCTACATAGGGGATGAGCCAAAATTCAAGCTTCCGGTATTTCTGAATTTTGAAAATTCGATAAACAATCATATGTTTGTTGTGGGCATGACGGGCTCAGGAAAAAGCTACTTCTTGAAGAGCCTGCTCCTGAAGATGAGCCTCATACATAACTATTCTGCATTCATCATTGACTTTACCGGAGAGTACAATGAGTTTGCAAAATTCATGTTTGCTGAAGAAGTGACGGATTTCAACCCGCATATCTGCAATGGAAATGTAAGTTACGCCGATCTTTCAGAAATGAAAGAGAATGACAGGATAAATGTTGCAGAGAAGTACCTGAACTCGATAATAAATGCCGCGGAGTTAGAAAAGACCGCAAAATGTACTAGGTTCGTCATCCTGGATGAAGCATGGAAGCTTCTATCGCGCGGAAGCATCCTGAGAAAGCTCATCAGAGAAGGCAGGAAGTACGGCATCGGGATTATCATGGCTTCCCAGATGCTTGAAGATGTTGACAGCACTGTCATGGAAAACACGGCTACAATAGTAGTTTTCAGGCTGCAGGATAAGCGTAGCCTCAGCAACCTCGCAAAGAACTACAACCTGCCGCAGGAAATGATAAGAGCCGTACAGAATCTTGAAGTGGGCAGCTGCCTTGTCATAAGATTGGGAAAGGATTCATTGAGAAATACCCTCTTCGTGGAGAGGATTCCAGGAAGGGCTCCTCCGCGGTTAATAGGAATACGCTTGCGTGGTTACATGGATTTTCAAATAGACGAGGGCAGATTTGTACTGCTTCTGAAGAATGTGGGCATAAGCAGCGAAGCAGAGGGAGATATAATCAGGAGCGTTTCAGAGAACGGGACAGAGCTCTCTGCGCTGATCCTAAAGCTCGCAGAAGCCGGTGCAGACAGAATGAAGATCCTGGGTGAGCTGCGCAGAATAGGAATTGCGGAGGATGAACTCGCAGATGCATTCTCCATTGCTATGGCAAAGGCGAATAAGTGAATTGCATGGAAGATATCCCAATCAAAACTGGCAAGCTCGCATTGCTGTCGCGCATCCAGATACGCACAAGCCTTAACGTTGGAATGTCGAAGGTAAAGAAAAAGCTCGATTGCTATCCTGCGATCGTGAAGATAAGCGACGGCAGCTCGCCGCGCTATGCAATCCGAATAGAAGAAAACCCTGAAACCCGGCACATTTTCGAATTTAATGCCAAATACATAACTCTTGAAACATACTCCAAAATATCCCCTCTATACAGCCTGAGCAACAGCCTGCTGAAACTTTTAGCAGTTTCCGCCTTCCTTTCACCAGAGTATTCTTTCTACATAGAGAGCCTATTCCAGTACATAGTGGTTGCACTCCTGAACATCGATTCCAAGCCATTGCCAACAATTCCCGAAAAGAAGGAATCTGTGGGGGCAAGCAGGGCATACCTGATCCTTGCAAAACGCATAAACAAATTGCGCGAAGAGGTAATCGCATTGAAAGCTGAGAATGAAAGGATTGCCTCCCTGACAGATAAGCTTGTTTCAGAAATCATTCTCTTTGAGGCTGGAACCGGCAGCGTCTCCGCTGAGATGCTTGAAAAGAAGTATGGAATAAGCCACGCGCATGTGGAAAGCGCTGTCAGGCTCCTTAAAAGCAATAGATATCTGGTAACGTATCGCTCGAAAGATGTTTTTAGCGTAGTGAGGGTATGAGTCAGTTTGTGCTCCAATATGCGGTTCAGATACTCCCGATATTTGTCGGCGCATTAGTTCTCGTGATGCTTAAAGGCATTAAGATATCGAGAAGCAAAATAGTCATCTCCGCAGATGAAGAGGAACCGTTTCATTTAAACGCAGAGTGTGAAAACTGCAAAGCAAGCGACTTCCATAGCCCTGCCGAGTCCTTCTTCTATGACTCTTTATTGATAAGTGGCAGGCTGTGCAAGAATCTGAAAAAACAGAATCTGGAGCAGCAGGCATTTGAAGACCTTGGGTACATAACCGAAAAATGGATCCCAAATATGCCGAGATATGTGAAAAACAGCAAAAGCGATAGGCTTACGTTGTTCGTGAATGACGTCGAAATGAACGTACCGATGCGCATTTTTTCCCAATTCAATGAATCTGCAGGTTTGCTTTTGTGGTATGCTGTGCATGGCAACATGGAGGTAAGAGTATATGCTTGAAGCAATTGCAAAATTCCTCTCTTATGTTATATTTTCCAGCGGAATTATCGCAAACATACTCATAGGTGCGAACACTGTGCTAATGCTTACCCGAAGAAGCCCAGCATATAAGCGCACTATGATACTTGATCCGATGGCCGCATTTATCCTGCTGTTCGCGGTTTCCGTCTTGGTATATGTGTGGTTGCATGCTTGAATTTAGGACATTATATAGAAGGAGCAACGCAGCGTACTACTACATGCTCGAGGGTTTCTCCAGCACGTCCATCGCCTCAACACTACTTCCGATAGCAATGTATCTTGGTTTTAGTTTTTATTATTCGATTATACTAGCATTGGCGTTTGCGCTGGCCTTATTTATCCTCCTTTTAGCCTACGGATTGCATTTTCATGTGAGTAAGGAGGCAAAAGCTTATTTTGCAGTCCTCCCACTTATCAACATTGTTATAACCATGGTGATGCTGCATATTGCGCTGGATATATTATGACCAAAATTAATATCTTCAAGTTCGATTTTATCCCACAGGAATCGAGTTATGGAAGAATACTTGAGGCCATGCTGGGAGAGCCACTGATTATGCACTACGATTTCAGTAACCAGGCTGCATTCGCAATAGTGAATGGTAACGAGCAGCTGGGCAACTTGCATAATATTGCATCTGGGGTAAAGGTAAGTATCGCAGAACATCCTGACGAAATAATGATAAAGGACGCATTGCTGTTGAAACCGTAGTAAGAGTTTATAAATATGCCGTTTAGTGGAAGTTTCGACGTCTATCTATTAGTATTCTATTTCTTTCTGACGGTATACTTTCGCGACCTGTAATGTCTTTGAAAGAAGAACTCGAGAAGAGGATAATCCAACTTGAAAAGGAAAACAAAATGTTGAGAAAAGAGAATAAAGAGCTCAGAGAGCAACTCAATAAACTTGTTGATGCATTTGAGAAGTTGCAGAATGAATTCCGTAAATACAAAAATGAAAATACACCGTCAGGTTCATTACCGCCATATCTCAAACCAAAGATAGATATAAAGGAAGAAAAGAATAACACCGAGAATAAACCTCCAAAAGACAATATCCGCAATGCTAGGCCAAAAGTAGATAGAAAGAAACTGCTTTCTTTGAAAAAGTGTCCAGATTGTGGTGGTCTTGTCCATAAAGAAAGGGCAAAACCACGTAGACGAATGGTTATCAGATTAGAACTTCCGCAGATAGAGAATACAGAGTATCTTATTCCGAGATACTGGTGTGGTAATTGCCACAAAGAAGTAAGTCCTCAAGTCCCAAATGCACTTCCAAATAGCAAATATGACCTAACTGTTGCGCTTCTGATTTCAACCATGTATGTTGGCATGAACCTGTCTTATGGGAAGATTGCAGAATTCCTGCACATACTCGGATTGAATATATCAAAAGCCGCAGCGTATAACATACAATTATCTCTGAAGAAGTATCTTGGCGATGACTACGACCAGTTGAAAGCAAGAATATTTGCTGCGAAGGCAAAATGCAAAGATGAAACTTCATGGAGACATAATGGCAAGTTGAATTGGGTATGGATTGCAACTACTTTGAAAGATGTCTGTTATTGGATAGAAAACAGCAGAAGTTCCAAAACTGCACGAGAGATATTCGAAGGTGATAAGGGCATTGACACAACCGATGGTTATTCCGCCTATGACAATATTGGCAAGAAGACTTTACAAAGAGATTGGTCTCATATGATAAGAAAGTGGAAGAATCCGCCGAGGTTATTCAATACCTCAGAAGAGACCGAAGACTACAAAAGAATCTTCAGAAAGGTGCGAAAGTTGTATCACAATGCGAAAGTAGAGCTACTCGAAGTAGGACCTTCTCTACAGTTGAGGGAGAAATACGAAGTGCAGTTGTTTGATGCACTTTTATCCTTAAAGTACAGGAACAGGAACATAGATTATATTATGAATTACATAATGCACTATAATACAGATTGGTTCACGTTCCTCGAACATGAAGGTGTTGAACCTACCAGTGATCGGGCGGAGAGAGGATTGAGGCATGTTGTGATAAAGAGAAAGGTTAGTCAACAGACAAAATCAGATGAAAGCAGACAGAACTACGCAATGCAGGTTTCGTTGTACATGACTTCCAGATTGCAGGAACAGAATTACTTCAGTTACCTGAAGGATACAGTTGATAGATCGCTCATGAAACGGTAGAATCATAAACTCTTACAAACCGTACTATATGGCTGTGTATAAGGGCGCCGGTACGCAGGTGCAGAGGCCCATTTCAGATATTTATGAGGTAATGCGGGGTGAAAATGCCCATATGGCTGTGGCTTTTGTGCCATCTAACATGAAACATGCAAGGGTCGTCAAGGAAAGAATAGAAGAGGAACTTAGCAAGGGCGAACTCAGGCTTACGAAAAGCGGAAATCTGCGCGGAAAGCAGGGCATTTCAATCTTTTCTGGTTCCACGAATTCTACACAGGCGCAACTCTACTACAATTCCGGCGAAAGGATGGTTATGGAATCCATGCTCTCAATGCTGAATGAGGTGCTTCTGTCAAACGGCATATCTTATAATGTGCTGGTGCTTGCTGAAAATAATCAAAAGCTTCTGAGATATATAAGCCAGAAACTAATGATACTCGAGAACAGTAGAATGGACACAGGTACCATTGCAAAATTCTATGATAAGATGTGGGGAATTGATGCACTGCCATTCAGCATAGACAAGGCCGCGCAATTCTTGGTTTTTCCAGAGGCCATTGTCGGAGGCATAAATATAAAGACAAAGTTTGAGCCTGAGCAAGGCAGCATATGCGTCGGTACGTTTATGCGCGATTCGCTCGAAGATAGCGGAGAACGAATATCCGTATATCCCGACACGTTCAATCTCGGTACCATAATCACCGGCTTGCCAGGAACAGGAAAAACCATGGTGGCGATGTCCATTGTGAAGCAGATATGCGATGCCGAACTCCGTCCGCAGATAGCTGTTATATCTCCTAGCGAGGAATGGGGAAATTTTGCCTTGGCGAACAAATTAAGGCTGGTGAAGCTGTACGATTCTGATGTGAAAATTAATTTCTTCAAATGCGATGCAAAAATAGGAATCGAAAAGTTTTATGAGAATCTTTCTATGCTGATAGCCTTCGCCTCCAATGCAGGGCCATACAGAAATTCTCTTGAAAAGTGTCTATTAGCTGCGTTTCACAATGTATATGCCAGTACAAAGGCTCCGGATCCAGTTGGGGTATACGAAGCAATTGAAGAGGCAGTAATAGAACAGCATGGAAAAAGAACCAATGTCGGTGTAAAGTATACGAAACATGGAGAAAATGTAAGGGCGGCACTTGAAAATCTTCGACTGATGCTATTCCGCGAAGAATTCTCGGCAAAAGATGGTATGGATTTCGAGGAACTACTTGATGATGGGGTGGTGTTCGATCTGTCTAAAGTGAGCAACAATATGAAAGCATTCTTTTATGCACTTATACTGAACCAAATATACAGTTTTGCAGATTCTTTTGACGTGATGGGGGATGAAAAATTAAGGATGCTTGTGTGTCTGGAAGAATCGCAACTTGTTTTCAATGCCGACGAATTCTCAGCAACCACTGCAGATCTCAGGCAGAGGATACAGGACTTCAGGAAAAGGGGAATAGGGCTTATGCTTGTAGCACACAGCATAACTGACATAAATCAGAGCATAAGACGTCTATGTCAAAATAAGTTATATTTCAGACAGAGTTCTGATGTAACAAAGTATGCAGCAATGGACCTGGGTTTCAGGGAAATGGAACTTGAGAATGTAATAGACAAGCTCAAAACCCTGGAACAGAGGATATGCGCATTCAGCCATGTAAGCAGAAAGGGAGTGCCAGCAATGCAGCATGGTCCAGTTTTCATCACGACACTGGAATATGCAGAAGGGAATGTAGTAGATTATAAAGAGGAGAATAATGCGAAGGAAAATATTAAGGATTCAATGATGTTGAAACTGATTGATGATTCTGGCAATGCAATGCGTGGTATCGGAGCAAAACTGATATATGTGGGGGAAAATGTGGCAACAGGCAAGACGAACGAAAACGGCGAAATTAGGTTTTCTGGAATACTGCACGATAGAATGCATACACTGAATATTTATTCCACAAAAAATAAGCCACAGATCTTCAGGATAATTGCAAAAGACCAGACCATCATAGTGCCGTCATTGCGCATCTGAATGAACAGACTTTGTATGTGTGTTTCCTGGTAATGTGAAACACTTATAAATAGCAGCTGTAGATTCTATATACGTCAAGGGGTTGTAGCGTAACCTGGCAGCGCAGCAGGCTCCAGAACAGGCCGCAGGGCCTCCATATAAATTGAGCCGAATGGCGATGATTAAGATCTGGAATTGTGATTTGTGAAGCAACCTGTTGGTCTGGGTTCAAATCCCAGCAACCCCATCCAGCCAGATTTACGACGACAGAGTTGGACCTGTCGTCTATGTATGAGATATGAACTTAAGGTGAGAGTTGGGTACCTGTAAGAAATGCATTCTTTTTGCTTATCTTTTTATTTCTTGCTAACTATGTTTTATAAGATACCGTGAAAAGTAAAAAAACTGCAATAATTTCTGGAGGAAGTAGGGGCATCGGAAGAGGGATAGCCGAAGAACTTGCTAAACTTATAGACTTCCGCTAAAGTCTTTTGGACAAAAAGAAACATAACCTTTTCCTTCGATTGAATTCCCGCGACCAGAAATGGACCTAAAGAACGACTCCGAACAGTTGAGAAAACTGCTGGAGGAACCCGAGAGTGTTGAATCAAGGAACAGGGAAAGATTGAGGGCACTCTACATAATAAGTATCGGTCACTCTGTAGAAGAAGTCGCCAAAATGTTCTGCGTAGATGAGCAAAGCCTCTACAACTGGATAGACAAGTGGAGAGAAGAAAGGATTGTTTCTGACAAACCCAGGAGTGGCAGACCCCCTGCCTTTACTGAGGAGGAGAAGAAAGAACTGAAGAAGTTGGTAGACGAGAACGATCCAAAAGAGCACGGGATAAACGCCTCTTTCTGGGATTGCACGGAACTTCACAGATACTACTTGAAGGATGGCAAAGATGTTTCCGAAGACGCAATCGAACGTACCCTTCTGAGTATGGGCGCACATTACGTCAAGGCGCAGATTGAGTACAAGGAGGCGGATTTCAGGAAACAGAGAGAATTTGCTCTCCAATTTCTCCGCGACCTGAAAAAGAAGACAGAGGCAACGATACTGCTGTTTGAAGATGAAATGTCTGCGAATACGGCCCCTCATAAAGGATACGGATGGACTTTCAACGAGAACCTTGTTGTCAGGGCGGCGCAGTCTAAAAAGAGGAGAACAAATTGTTTTGGCGCAGTGAATCCCATTGATGGTAAGGAGATACTTATGACGAGCAAGATTGCGAAGGCGACCACATTTGTAAAGTTCCTCAACAAGATAAACGAGGCGTACAAAGACGCCGAGAAGATATGGCTGTACCTCGACAATTCACAAGTCCATAAGGCTGAAATTGTGAAGGACTTCCTGAGAAAGAACAAGAGAATAAAACTGAAACCTCTACCTCCATATTCGCCTGACATGAATCCGCAGGAAAATATGTGGCGATACAGCAGGTATAAGGTACTGAACAACCATTCGTTCAACGGACTCCATCAACTTTCAATGACACTGAATTGGTTCGTTAAGAGGTTGGACCCAAAGGTGGTGAGAAGTGTCTGTTCGTTGGTTCCGATAGAAACGTTGTTAAGTTTTCAGGCCTAATTACTTTCGCGGTTGGCTATAATTACAATCTTCTATTAATTGCAAAGGATCTTGGCAGACTTAAGAGAACTGCCGAGGAGGTCTCAACTAAATATGGGGTAAATGTAGATGTTTTCGCATGTGATATATCCAATCCCAAAAATATAGACTCACTTTACAAGTTCTGCATAGCAAAAAAGCTAATACCAGATGTCTTAGTAAATAATGCAGGGATATTCGCCCCTGCAGATACAAAAAGCTCATCAATTGATAGATATGATGAGATTATGTCAACAAATACAAAGGGAGCTTTCTATATGACTCAGAAGCTTTTACCGCTTCTAGAAAAAGGTCACAACCAAAGAGTTATAATAATCTCTTCAGTTTGGGCATTGGATTCGTATCCTGCAGAAGGCAGAGAAGCCGGTACTCTTTATTCCATGTCTAAATGGGCATTGAGAGGATGGGCTAGGAGCCTAAGAGCAGAATTAAGAAAATATAACATTGGAGTTACAATCATATATCCTGGCGTTGTTTTTACTGATGAGTGGAAAGGAACAAAAACGCCTAGGGAAAAATTCATTGAGCCTACGGATATAGGTAAAGTTGTAGGAGCGGTATTAAGCACAAGCTCTAAAACAGTTATAGAGGAAGTAATTGTTAGAACAATAGAGGGTAAATAAATATCGTGGAAACCCTTATAGCAATAACCACAGGTATATCCTGATGTATATTTAGGCATACAAACCCCAATTGCGACGTAAAGACCATATATCCGCAACCCAGACGGCTACATTTGTGTACAGTTGGTACCTATTAGATCAGGCTATAATATGTTTTAGTAAAGCATATTTTATATGAAAATATGCGTTAGAAACGCAAGTTTTATATAGCTTGATCTTGCATATAGATACGTGGAAACTGAAACAATAAAGAGAGCTATCAGTGATCAGGAAGCCGAGACTGCCTCGAAGTTCAAAGCCGAGAGGATAATAAGCAGAGAGTGCGATGCAGAAATACAGAAATACACGAAAAAGGCTAACGCTGTTGTCATAAGTGGACCTAGGAGGAGCGGAAAGTCTACGGCTGCAATATTGTTGGTAAAGGACAAGACATATGCGAGGCTTAACTTCGACGACCCTTCGCTTGAGGGAATGAAGGCGGAGGATCTCGTTAAGGTGACAGAGGCAATATACGACCTAAAAGGCGATGTCGAGTACGTAATACTAGACGAGATCCAGAACATAAAGGGCTGGGAGTTGTACGTTTCGCGTCTACGTGAAACCAAGAAAGTAATAGTTACGGGCAGTAACTCCAACCTGATGTCTGAGGAGCTCGCCAGCAGACTTACAGGCAGGTACGTAAGTTTCACCACGTTTCCGTTCTCTTTTAGGGAGTTTCTTGACTATTCAGGATTCAAATTCAACACACATCTTACCAAAGATGTAGCTAGAATGAAAAAGCTGTTTGATGAGTACTTACGCGGTGGCGGGTTTCCTGAGGCACTGGCTTTCGGAAGCAGGTTTCTAGCTCAGATATACAACGACATAATAACAAAGGACATTGAGAGGCGGTTTAACATAAGATACAGGGGAACATTTAGGGAGCTATCCCGATATTTGGTATCTAACATATCAAAGGAGGTAAGCTACAACAAGCTGAAGAACATATTCAACATAAAAAGCATACACACCATCCGAGATTATGTTGGTTTCCTCGAAAACGCGTATTTGCTGTTCAAGATAGACAAGTACTCACCAAAGCTGAAACAACAGGTATGGACTAACAAGAAGGTATACTGCATAGACACGGGTATAGTAAACGCAATGGGCTTCAGAGCGGAGGAAGAGAAGGGAAGACTGCTGGAGAATATGGTAGCTGTGGAGCTTTTGAGGCGGAAGTATTACTGGAACGTAAACTCGAGCGTGTTCTACTGGCAAGACTACGCGCATAACGAGGTGGATTTTGTGGTGAGGGAGAACGATGCCGTCACCCAGCTCATACAAGTCTCATACAGGGTCGACGACTACGATACAAAATCACGGGAAATGAAGTCGCTGATAAGCGCATCGAAAGAACTCAAGTGCGGAAAGCTGCTCGTTCTAACCTATGATTACGATGGTGTGAAGAAATTCGAGGGAAAAACAATCAAGTTCATACCCGCGTGGCGCTGGTTACTCGAGATCGGGATGGGAGTTACTGATTGACACTAAAAGGTATATTTAAGCGCACAAACCCCAATTCGCATGTAAAGACCATATATCAGCAACCCCATCCGACGTAAGGTTAGAATTGGAATATGAATAAAGGGAGAGGTATGGAGAAAACTTACGCTCTGTGGGTTATGCCAAGTGGCGAAACATATCTTAATTTAAAGAATGAAATTCTCAGGCTAAGTAAGGAACATAATACGGTAGATTTTGAACCCCATGTCACCATAATTGGCGGATTGATAGGAGAAGAAGCTGTACTTATTAAGAAAATGGAAGAATTTAGGAGCACCTTAAGTTTTGAGGTTAGCTTGAGAGGTTTACAACATTCTGATGAATATTTTAAATGCATCTTTTTAGAGTGTGAGAGGAGTAGAGGACTAGCAAATTTGAATCAAAAAGCCAAAATATTGTTTGGTCGTTTAAATGATCCTGAATTTAAACCACACTTAAGCTTATTATACGCTAAACTTGAACCAGAAGTAAGGGAAGGTATTGTGGATAACCTAAAGATGAAATACGGCTCTGATTTACATTTTGAAGTCACAGACATACGCTTCATGCTGACTGCCCAGCATCCAGCATTGGAATTAAAGAAGTTCGAGTTTATTAAGAAAAATAAGGTTAGTAAATGAGATATGTAGTTGCGTTAGGCTATGGTCTTTTCGACCGATCCAGAATTAGGTATAAGAAATACTTAGACAGGGTCGTG
>JAJZEU010000119.1 GCA_021805625.1 Microcaldota archaeon | reverse complement strand
GGCTTCGGGGCTTGCCGAGCGCGAACTGCAAGGCATAAAAGTTTCAGGTATTGCTGGGCTTGACAAGGTGACAAAGGAGATGGAGGGCGCACTGCACGGTGCAGCACACCTGCTTGCAGTAAAGCTGCTGCTGTCAGTGCCTGTGGTGGTAAGGTTCCACAACGATACCGATGGCTCAAGCGGAGCGTATGGCCTCTATAAGAGCATCTCGGCAATGCTGAAGAGGAATGGCATCGAGGGCAGATCCAACGTTACGTGGAGGATGCATGGCGGCATCTCGTACTCAAGGATGGACGCGCAGTTCGACACTCTCTATGCAAACGGATTTTCCAGCATCGAGAAACCATTGCTCATCATAATCGATTTCGGCACATCAGCGGAAAGCAACGAGGGAATTGAGGAACTCGGCGATGGCTTCGACATAATCTGGCTTGACCACCATCCCATCGAAAAGGAATTCAAGGGCACAGGCCTGTCGCACTACATCAATCCATGGAACTTCGGGAGCGATTCCAACTATACCGCCGGGTTCCTTGCCTGCGAGTTCGCAAGGCATTTCTCAGATTTCGACGTTCACGATGCCGAATACGCATCGCTCATCGGGGATTTCAGCACATATGCAAAGAACGAGGAGAAAGCATCGAAGCTTGCGCTTCTCCTGGAACTAATAACGAGCGACAAGCGCGTAGCCTTCAAGACCATTGACCAGAACCTCACCCCATTGGAGATAGACTCTATACTAAACGATGAAGGGAAGTTCAACGAGCTCATAGGCTACGCCAGCGCAAAGATGGGAGAGTCACTTGATGCCGCCCTTCAGGTAATGAAGGCATACAAGGCAAGGAATGCGAGCATATACGTCGCCGATTTCAAGACCGTGCGCGGCGAGGACCTGAATCTGAGGTATCCCCTGCCTGGCAGGTTCTCTTCTAAACTGGCAGCCAAGATAGAAGAGCTCGAGGAGGAGCCTTTTGTTCTCGCCCTGCACTTTGGCAGCATAATCTCCATAAGGCAGAGCCGCAGGCTCAATGAGAAACTTGACCTGACGAAAGTCGCAAAGGCAATGAGGGAAAGCCTCAAGAGCGTGAGTGCCGCAGGCGGACACAAGAGTGCGATAAGCGTGAAGCTTGCAGACGAAAACAGCAAAAAAGAGGCTCTGCCTATGCTTATAAGCATTCTCAAAAAGGAACTTGATGCGATCTAAATTCCAGTCATGTCCCTGCGAGCTTCTCTATCCTGGCGGCAATTATGCTCCTCTTCCCAAGAAGCCCTAGCATAGAGCTTATGTTCATTATCCTGCCGTTGACGACGTGAATGCCCATCTGCTCAAGGACAAGCCTGTCGCTTATGCTGAGCTTCCTTATCCTTACGGAATCCCTCTCTATGTGGCCGCTTCCATCGAACATTCCAGCCACGTAGCTTGCCGCCAGTTCATTCCTCATCCTGAAGAGCCTCGAGCTCCTGCTGTTTATCCTCTTCAGCATCCGTGCAATCATAGAATGGAAGAAGTATGCGTGCCTTCCGGTTGCCGTTTCCTCAACTGCAATCTTGTTCGGCTCTACGCCGAGCCCTATGGCAATCTTCACGAATTTTTCCTCTATGGCATCTATGCTTGTGACTATGCCAACAGCATTGTTCTTCTCGCTGCTGCTGCTCGTAAGGCCTGCAATGTAGCATAAATCTGAATTTAGCTTTAGCTTCATGGCGTAGCACCGCGAGTGTGGAATCCCACACAATTTGTGGGTTGATGAAAGCAAACTATAGGATGGAATATGTAAAAAGCATATAAAAGCGAATGGGGCAGTTGCTACCTTTTCCATTTCCTGTAAGTATTTGAAGGAGGGGCCGCGTTGCTGCGCCTTGGCTGGCTTGCGCTTCTGCTTATGGCCTTGTCCAACTTTTCCTTGAGCTTGTCCGCTATGAACCTCTTCGTGAACGCATCTGCCTTGCTGGCTATGCTTATCTTTGCGGCGTACATCCTTGCTATCTTCCCCCCTCTGTTCTTTGGCGCATTCGACACAGCGGGCAGCTTAAATAGCACGCCGTATTTAGGCGGTTTCCCCCCGAACTTTATATGCTTGAAGAGCGCCTTCTCTGCTCCAAGCAGCTGTATGGTGCCTGCAGGAAGCACCGCCATCCTCGAAAGCGAGCCCGCTTTCGCAAGCAGTTCCGCTGCAACCTTGTAGTCTATGAGGTATGTTATATTAGGCATCAGTTTCTTCGTGCTGCCTTCAAGGTACGCATCAACATCATTTTCCATCTCTATAAGCCTGAGCTCCGTTTCCGCAAGCCTGCGTATCGTAGCATATTCCGCTTCACTTGGCTCCCTGCCTATGCTGTAAGCTATGCCCTTCATCGTATCTTCAGCTTTCTCCCCCAACACTCCTCTCAATTTCTCAACGCTTGCTGCTTTCTTGTTCTCCCCTATTTCTATGACGAACTTTGCATAGGTTGACTGGTTGCTTATCTTGAGCTCCGGGAAGTAGATGCTGTACCATTCCTCCAGCCTTTCGTATACTTGGTTCTTTATCCTCTCAAGCTCTAGGTAGGCGTTTATCGCCTGTATGACGGAATGCTCCTCTGTCGCGTAGGCGTTGCTAACGCTCCTCTTCGCAACTTCCAGAAGCCTTGCCCTCCTTTCAGAAGGGCTCTCTTTTTTCAAAGAAGCACCAGTAAAGGTTGGCACTGCACCTATAAAAATATTCCCTCCGCATATTCATCAGTCCAGCGATAATGTTTTATAGCTGACATTGGAATCTTCCTTGTATGGCTTTTGGGTTGTGTGATGAAAAAAAAGCGCCGCGAATTTCCAAATAAGGATCCCCAGTCAGACGGAGAGGAGAAACTGCTGACAGAGCTGAGCATGAACTCGAGGTCGGGCATAGACAAGGTTGCGCAGCATACAAATATGTCAAGAGGCAGCGTCTACAAGCTGATAGGCAAGCTCATCGATAAGTATGACCTCCACTTTGTACCTGAAATCAACCCAGAGCGCATCTGGAAGTACGAGTTCATAGCACTAACAAGGAGGAAGTCCAAGAGGGAGATATACCAGACGCCAGTGAACAGG
>JAJZEU010000070.1 GCA_021805625.1 Microcaldota archaeon | reverse complement strand
CTTGCTCACCATGGGCTTGAGCCTGTTTGCCACCTCCACCGCGCTGCCGAAAACATCCGTGAAGTAGGATTCTTCCTCAAAGGATTTGAACTCGTCAAATCCATATACAGGGCTTATGTAGGGATTTGCAGAGATCGCGTAGGTGCTGTAGCCCTTTTCGTTCAGGTCTGCGACGAACGTCCTCTTCCTTAGCTTTATCCCAGTTATGTCAAGCGATTTTACGCTCTTTGTTTCATGCGAGCCGTGCTCGCTGGGATACATGCCCGTGAACAAGGATGCGTGCGACGGCAGCGTCCATGACGATGGGGCGATGCAGCTATCCAGCGTAACAAAACCTTCGAGGCCGCCGTTCCTCTTCAGCATTCTGGCAAAGGTGTCGTAGCGCAGGGTATCGAGAACTATTATTGTAATGTTGGGTTTCACGCCTTCGCCTTATTCACGAAATAGCTTCCCATGGCCAGGCATTCAGCACCGGTGTTCATCAGAGTCCACATCGCATCCTCGGGGCTCATTACTATCGGCATGCCGTGCTTGTTGAAGCTTGTATTCAGTATGCCTCCTATGCCTGCCTTCTTCCTTACCTTCTCAAGGAGCTCCTTGTAGAGTGGATTCTCGTTGCCTACAGTTTGGGGCCTTGTAGTGCCATCTATATGGGATGCTGCAACCAGATCTCCAAAATGCTCAGGCCTGACCTTGTATCCTACAGTCATGAATTTGTTGTTCCTTGGATAGGGGTCGAGAAGGGCTTTTGCGCTTCCCTCAAGAATGCTGCTTGCGAAGGGTTGGTAGTAGGGCCTTCGTTTTATTATAAGGTTTATCTTGTCCCTGTTCTCTGCGTCGTTTGCCATTGCCAAGACGCTTCTGTTGCCCAGCGCTCTCGGCCCATACTCCATCCTGCCCTGGAACCAGAGCACAATCTTGTTTTCATCTGCAATCTTCTCTGCTACATACGATGAAATGTCCTTCACCTCCTCGAACTCTATCTTCTTGGACTTCGCGTGCTTCTTGAGCACCTGCTCTATTTCGTCATCGCTGTACTCTGCACCGTAGTAGAGGCTGTCTATCTGCTTTGTGTTGAACTTGCCATGCTCCATGAAGTCCACGTAGTATGCTGCACCTAGGGCTATGCCGCCGTCGCCCATCTGAGGGAAGACAAAAAAGTCCTTCACTTCTGGCATCTCGTTTATGAGCATGTTGACTATGACATTTGAGAAGAATCCTCCTGCTACTGCTATCTTGTTTACGCCAGTTTCATGCAAGTACTGCTTCACTATCTTGAGCACCTCCCTCTCTACGTGTCTCTGCACTGCATAGGCAAATGCTTCCCGATTGTACTTCCAGAGCAGGTGGTCCTTGAAGTATTCGGCGAGCAGATACTCGAACTTCCTGTAGTTGCGGCTCACAAGCTGCCTTCTCCCCTCATCGTATGAAGAGATGTCTTCAAGCTCCTTTATCTCGACATTGGGATAGGAGTATGCAGCAAGGCTCATCAGCTTTCCCTCATCCTCGCTGTATCTGAGGTCGCATGCTATCGTTGCCGCTCCGTAAAGTATGCCCAGGCTGCTGCTTGCCTTGAATTCGTTTATACGGCGAAGATTGCCGTTTTCCCCTATCGAAACTGAGCCGCTGACGCCGTCGCCTGCACCGTCTATCGTTATGACAAGCGCTTCCTTGAATCCGGAAGCGTAGTAAGCAGAGGCTGCGTGCGCAACGTGATGCTCAACAAAGACCAGCTTCCTGTCAATGCCGAGCCGCCTAAGCTTGCTTCCTAGTATGTTGCCGCCTATGCCTGTGCCAAGTGCGCTCCACAGTGCTTTGGGCCTTTGGTCCTGTACCATCTTGAATATGAGGTTGGTGAGGTTCATCCTCAGCCTCGTTGGTTTTTGCACTTCTTTTCTCCAAAGCTTTCTTCTTTTTGTTTCTAGTTTCGGAAATACCCTTGCAAAGAGCGCGCTGCCCCCTATCCAAGGTATCGCCACCTTTTCCACCTCTTCGTCTGCTGTTTTCAGCTCGTCGAGGAGATATCTTATCGAGTTGTGCGGAAAACCGACGTCGTTCTGCTTCTTGGTGAAACGTTCCTCGTTTATTGCTCCAAGCACAACGCCGTTGCTGGCTGTGGCGGCTCCTGCGTCGTGTGCATCGTGTATTCCTATTACTGCCATCGTATGCCTACCCACGAAAAAAGACATAGAGCATATTGTTTTATACTTTTTATACTTATGCATAGATGGAATGGGTAAATGGACCTTACTTTTGGCCTCGACAGCGTGTGGAGGTCTGAGCTTGTAGAAGAGGTTAGAGGGAAGAGGAAAGCAGCAGTGCTGGAAGTAGCAACGGGCACAGGCACCACGGCGATAATGCTGGCCAGGCGCTTTCCTAATTACAGTATAATGGGTCTAGACTTCAACGAAAAAGCGCTGGAGATCGCAAGGGCGAGGAGCAGGAGCATGAAGAACCTCAGGTACGTGAACGGGAATGTGGAGGAGCTCACGCTTGGCAACGAGATGTTTGATTTCGTTGTCAGCGATTTTTCGCTAGGGGCATTCGGCAGTTTTGGAAAGGCGCTGGAAGAGATGCACAGGGTACTGAAGCCAGGGGGCAAGCTTGTCCTTCTTGACATAAACAGGATAAACGTCAAGATGCTGAGGAGGATGATCAACCTCTATTCAAACATCGTCATCGCGCCGGTGATGAACGCACAAATGAAGAAAGATGTGGAAAGATACGTAAGCAGCACCGTGATGACTGTCGACAAGCGCAGCATCCATGAAGGACTCAAGGAACTAGGCTTCAAGAGGATACGTGTCAGAGACTTGAGCTTCAAGCTCGCGTTCATAATGAGCGCTTACAAGTAAACTACCGTGAAGTCAGAGGTTTCCTTGGGGCTATCTTATGAATCCTGTTCTGGTCATGCAAAGATTATACTCGCATACGCCACTACGGAAGTGTTGTCTCCGGTCACATCTCCAGAAGTTGCATACTTCAGGAGACGCCCTTCTGATGCGCCATTCCTCTTCGCAAATATTGCCGCGACTGTTATGGGACCATAGCCGCATGCACTGTCGCCTGCCTCCCTTAGCCTCCTG
>JAJZEU010000087.1 GCA_021805625.1 Microcaldota archaeon | reverse complement strand
ATCTTCTAGGCATACCCATAACCTTGGCCTTTCCACTCTATTCCCTGGTATTCGTCTTCATCATAGAGTTCCTGACAAACGCTTTCTCTGAGAAGCTTCTCCGCTACAGGAGCCTAGTATACCTGCTTACAGCTATTTCAGGCGCTGGAATGGCGGCACTTGCGGCCTCGTACCTGACAAAGAACCTTGAGAAGCATGCAAAGGCTTATTCCAGGTATGCCATAATATCTGTGCTGACCATAATTGCGCTGCTCGTCATACTCTTAACCCCTGTAGGAAAGCCCATAGACAGCTACCTGCAGCTCAGCAAGCATTTCACTACCCCATCAATACCCCTCTTTATGACCGTGCAGGAATACGCGCCTACTGGATTGAACTTCAACTTCGGCAGCGCAGGCTTCGGGATCATAGGAGCGAGCATAGGCGGAGTTAGTATAATAGTCTGGGCAGTCATGGCGCTCTTTGTTGCGCTTGCAGGGCTCGCGATATACTACAGGAACTCCAAATCGAGCATACTCGCAGTGGCTGCGATAGTGCCTCTTGCCGTTGCTGGAATGATGGAGATAAAGTATCTGCCGCACTTCGGAGTTGGCTACATCCTTGCCATAGGGGTGATAATAGGGGAGCTAATGCTTCTTGCGGAAAATGGGTTCTCGCTGAAGGCCATAGGTGCAGGCATAGCTGCAGGTGGCGCGGTAGGAGGGATGGTAGCGGATAAGCTAAAGGGCGCAGCGCGTAATGTTGATTACAGGTTCATAAAGGCGCTCTATGCAATGGCTATAATAGTAGTCATACTGGAATTTGCCTCGTTTGCCGGCATTATCGGCGCAGCTGGGCAAAGCTGCAGCACGATTGCCAATCAGGGCAATGCGATAGGCTACGACATCTTCTGCAACCTTGTGCCGAACTACTGGCTGAATGCGACTGCGTGGATGAGAAGCAATGTGGGCGCATTTGGCCCAAGGATATTGTCGTGGTGGGACTACGGCGACTGGATAAACTGGTTCGGCAACTCCAATGCTGTGCTCAGGGGGGACAACGCTGTTGCAACCCTTGACTATGCAACTGCAGCACAGTACGTGCTGGGGCCTGCCGACGGCTACAATGCATCTACGATAGGCAGTTTCATGAACTCAATACAGTCCAAGTATCTCTTGCTTGACAACCAGCTGCAGCAGAAGTGGCAAGCGCTTGACTTCTTAGCCTGCGTGCATGTGAACCAGACGAACATGGCGTTTGCAGAGCAGCAGGGCAAGCTCGTCGGGCAGCCCTACGTGCTTGGCCAATCGCAGTGCGAACTTACGCATGACCCAGTCTATGCCTTCATCCCGGCAAGCCCAAGCAGCGTGAGCAGCTACTGCCAGTTCGGAAGCAATTCGTCGATAACTGCGGTAAAGGCAATAATGCTGGAGGGCAACACCTTCCTGAACCAGACCTACTGTGTGCCTACAAGCCTGTATTCTTCATCGGCGCCTGTGCACCTCTACACCGCAAACGGCATAATGACTAATGCCCTGATAGTGCCAAACCAGCAGTTCTACTACGGCGTTGACAATGTCGGCGGAACCCAGTTCATTGACTTCATGGTGCTCTATGCACCGAATGGGCCTAACGACGCCATAACTGATGCCCCGACAGAATTCTACAACTCCACATACTACAAGGCCTTCTTCTTCGGGAAGCTGCCTGGCTTCAGCCTTGCATACCCCGGCAACTTCGTGGGCATGAACTACGTGAACAGCACACATCCGATTGTGATACTTTCCCTCAACAACTATACAGGCGGCAACGCGCCGGTTACTCCGAAGCCATCCTGGATAACCGACAATTATTCGATACCTGGATGAAACCGTGAAGCTTATCATCATGCAACCCTACCTTAATCTGCGCGGGGGAGCAGAGCGCGTAATACTGAAGATAGCGCAGCACTACGATGCAAAGATCTACACCACGGAATTCAGCAAGGAAACGACATTCCCAGAATTCGGAGATCTGGATATAGAGGTCATAAGCAGGGACGTTCCCCTTGCAGACAAGCTGCCCTACAGAGCCTCGCAAGGCCTGCGATACGGATACAACTTCTACAACTTCAAGGTAAACGAAGATTACGACATTATAAACGCGCACATTTCGCCAAGCGAATGGTCTAGGCACAAGAACAAAAGGGTGCTGTGGTACTGCCACACTCCCCCCAGAGAGGTCTATGATCTCTACTACGAGCGAATGAAGAACAGGTCCTACAAGGAGAAGGTGCTCTATGCGGCATTTACAAATGCCTACAAGCTCATGGCCGGCAGGATCGTAAAAGACATAGAGGAGATAGCCACCAACAGCAAGAACACCAAGATTAGGATAAAGAAGTACTTCGATAGGGATGCTACTGTGATAAACCCCGCCCTTGATTGCAGCGGGTATTCAAACAGCGGCGACAACGATTACTTCCTTTACCCTTCAAGGATATTGGCCAACAAGCGCCAGGATTATGTAATAGACGCTTTTGCAAGGTACCAGAAAAAGACCAAGGACTACCGGCGCAAGCTCTACATTGTTGGAACGCTTTCGAAGGACAGCGAGCACCAGGCTTATTTCGAGAAGCTCAAGAGAATGCATGTAAAGAACGTGGTGTTCAAGGCAAATGTGGACGACAAGGTGCTCAGGGGCTTTTACTCAAGGTCTACTGCCGTGCTCTTTGCTGCGGTAAACGAAGACTTCGGCTATGTGCCTCTCGAATCCATGGCCAGCAGCAAGCCGATAATATCTGTAGATGATGGTGGGCCGAGGGAGACGATAATAGAGGACAGGACGGGCTTCCTTGTGAAGTCAAGCGAGGAAATGGCCGAGAGGATGAAGTTTATCGTGGAACATCCGAAGGATGCCGAGCGGATGGGTGCGGAGGGGAGGAGGCATGTTGAGAAGCGCTATTCGTGGAACGTGTTCTTCAGGAAATTTGACGCGGTGGCTAGGCGCGTTGCAGCCGCAAAGAACTAGCGTAAACCACCTGTCGCTCCATACAAATTATTTTTGCGCACATGATTATGCGATGACGGCGCGCTTGGACAAAATTGCAGGGAATCTTTATAGCAACCCTAAAAAGTAATA
>JAJZEU010000150.1 GCA_021805625.1 Microcaldota archaeon | reverse complement strand
GTTGTAGACCGGCGTGGTGCATGCGCTGTTGACGCATAGCTCGTAGCTTATCACAAATCTCGGATTCGTCTGGCTGCCCACTGCCGGCGCATAGCTTTTCACTGTTGCGTTGCACGTTACTGTCGAGCGCGCTGGAACCACAGATGGAAAGCACTGACCGTATGAGAATGAGCTTGATATGGTCGGCTGGACTGCGAACGCGTTCTGCGGCATGGCTATCGGCACGTTGATGTTGTTCGAGAACTGGATCACATACGAAGAAGCGCTGGAATTTGTCAGTGCGAGGAAGGCGTAGCAGGGCATCTGCGGAGCTATGAAGCATGACGAGGATGTGTAGCTTGTCGGATTCCTTACGCTCACCAGCACAGTTATAACTGCGATGAAGAGCGCTATTATCAGTAACGCCCAGGCGTAGGTTATGAGGAATTCAAGGGCAGACTGAGCTTTAGAGCGTTGCCATTTCCTTGGTGTTTGGCTCCTACTGGTCATTCCAACCCGTAACTATTATAACATACCATAATAAAGAACCCCACCTCAAGAGGTGGGGTATTCCTGCATCCTTCTCAGCATCCTCGAAAGGTGCAACCCCGCCACAAGTGGTCGGGGTATTCTCCTCTGGCAAGTCAACAACCCCACGGCAAGCCGTGGGGCATATTGTGGGATAAGCAACGCGCGGCATCTCCGAAAGTTGTAACCCCACCGCAAACGGTTGGGGGATTCTCCGTTGCTAAACAACATACCCCTACACTTTACTAGAAATAGCAAATATATATAAATGTGTAGGGGTAAATATTATCATGGTAGAGGTAAGGCAAAGGGAGATAGGCGGAAACACTTACTATTACCTTGAGCACTCTTTCAGGATAGATGGCAAGATTGTAAAAAACGAGCTTTACCTTGGCAAGCAGATTCCAAAGAATATAGATGAAATAAAGAGAACTTTTCTCTTTGGGGTATACGATCAAAGGTGGTATACTCCATTCAATAAGATGAAAGCCGGATATAGGAAGGACCTGGCTTCTGCGACGCCCTCCGAGAAGGAGAAGGAGCTTGAACAGTTCATGATAAAGTTCACCTATGACACGCAAAGAATAGAGGGCTCTACGCTTAACCTAAAAGAGACAGCAAACCTTCTCCAGCATGGTGTAACACCAGCGAACAGGCCCAGCAGGGACGTTCGCGAAGCGGAAGCCCATTCCAAGCTATTCTACGAGATGCTTGATTCCAAAAAAGATCTAAGCCTTCAGCTAGTCCTGGAATGGCATTACAAGCTCTTCAATGATACAAAACCAGATATAGCAGGGAAGGTAAGGGCAAGGCAGGTGTGGATAGCAGCAAGCAAGTTTGTTCCACCATCGCCATCCGAAGTTCCAGCAGAACTCGATACCTTCTTTAAGTGGTACAATAAGAGCAAAGACAAGATTAACCCGATAGAGCTAGCAGCGCTGGTGCACCTGAAGTTTGTCACGATCCACCCATTCTCGGATGGCAACGGTCGTATCTCAAGGCTCTTAATGAACTTTGTTCTGCACAAGCACGGCTACCCCATGCTGAACATACCTTACACTAATAGGAGAGGCTACTACAACGCATTGGAAAAGGCACAGCTCAAAAAGAGTAGTTCAATATTTGTTTCCTGGCTTTTCAGAAATTACGAAAAAGCGTACAAAAAATATGCGAAATAGTTCCTAGCAGGACAGTTCAACAGCCTCTCTTCCTCCCGCCTGGGGGGGGCGGGGTGCTTAGGGGCTAGCGGCATGGCTTAGCTACTTTTTTTTATTATACGAATGAGCTCGCTAGTTGAAAATAGCTTTACTACTTTCTGCTGCTTAAAATGTGGGTCATAGCTCCAAACTCCGTCCGCTTCGATGCTTAGCGCGACGGCGATATAAGCCACATCCTCTTTGTCTATTTCACCAATTATCTCACGAGCTTGGCCTAGATACTGTATGTAGACATCGCGCTTTACGACTTTCAGCTTCTTGATAACGATGTCCAACGCTTTTTGATAGCCAGGCTTATCGGTATGCATCTTTGACATTATCTCATCTTCATGTTCTGCTAGCTCCTCTAGAAGAAAGTCGGGTGTGTAGTAATCTATGAATGGGTAAAGAAGAACCTCTTTTGTTATGGACTGCCTAGCCAAAGCTGCTATCACAACATTGGCATCTACAACAATCTTCATAGGCCGTGCCTTCTTGCTATGCCTCTCTTTATCTTCTTGCCTATCCTTATAGCATCCTCTTCTGTAAGCTCCGATTTAGCTGTTAGCTTATCAAGCATAGCGAGCTTCTGCGCATAAATCGCCATCGCTCTCCTTGCAACCTCGCTCCATCTTATCTGTTTATGCTGCTTTATTGTCTTGTAAAGCTGTTCCGAAACCGATATGGTTAGGTTTGGCATGTAATCACACAATATATGTGAATTCACAGTTATATATAACTTTGCCTTCTTTCGACTGGTTGTATTATCCCGAAATAAGGTTCTCTTGACAAAGCAGTTAGGCGCTCTCAGAGATAAAGAAATCATGAGAACGTTGAATCTGAGGAAGGTTAGATGGATTGTGAGAGAGATGCATAAAGGGGAATTATCTGTCTATAGAATTGCGAGACAACAAAAGGTAACTCCACAGCACATTCGGAGACTATACCACCGATACAGAGACGTGCAGCTGTACAAACTCAATAGGGCCATCGCCTCATGGTCTGCGGCAGAAAACTGAAGCAATCCACAAAAGAAGAGATAGATGCAGTGTTGGATATTAAGAAACAGATGGGATTCGGCGCTGTGAACATAGAGAAAGTCCTCTCAGAAAGAGGTATCAACATCTCTCACAACAGAATCCACAGAATACTTCTGGAGAACGGACTTGCAAAGAATGAACCAAAGAAGGGCAAAAGGAGAAAATGGATCAGGTACGAAAGGAGGCACAGTAACAGCATGTGGCATGCGGATTGGACCAAATACAACGGCGAGAACATACTGTTGTATGAGGATGACGCATCAAGGCTGATTACCGGTTATGGAAAGTTCAAGAATGCGACGACAGACGTCACTATCTCTGTGTTTGATTCAGCAGTAGAGAAGTGGGGAAAACCGCGTGAG
>JAJZEU010000069.1 GCA_021805625.1 Microcaldota archaeon | reverse complement strand
GCGATATTGCGGTGCAGTTCTGGCCCAGCCACAACTCCATCGTTGCGGATTTCTGCAAGTAGGAGCTTATCAAAAACGAGTTGTGCGGAGGATTTTCGCATGTCATGCTGCTGCCGAGCCGTCCGGTGGCATTTATTGGGAAGAATGAGAATCTGCCATAGAAACCTGAGGTGTAATTCAGTGCAAGCACAAAGATATATGGAAAGTCGTCAGGCGCATTGAGATAAATGGTGGCATTGCTGCCACTGGAAACTCCCCTTACATAGCTTGACAAGCCATACAAAGCCTGCGTTTCCTGGCTGATGCCACTGTTTGTCGCCTTCAGGAACGCGTACTCCGGTATGTTGAGAAGAGACAGCACCACTAAAACGGCAAGAGTAACAGCGACAGCCGCTTTCTTGCTGCCCTTCCCTTTTGCCGATTTGAATATCAAGAGCAGCGCGTAGGCGCACAGTATCGATATCGGGAAAATCATTATAGCGAACATTCTCGTGACAATCGGGATCGTTGGACCGTAATTGTGCATTGTTAAGAAGAATAAAGGAGAAGAAGATCCTATCAGCATGTATGCAATGAAGAGGAAATAGAGGACCGAAATGTAAAATGCGCTCCTTTCCCTTTTTATCAATGCGGCGATACCACCAACAATCGAGAAAAGAAAGAATGCGCCAGCAGGATAGATATCTTGGTTTGCAAATGTGCCGTAAATAAAGGGCCTGAATATTATAGAAGCTTCTTTTCCAACGCTGGCAGAATTTCCTATGTACGTATAATGCTGGAAAGGAAAGAATGCGCTATGCAGCGCGAAGTAAAAGATGCCAAGATATACGAGAACCCCGAGCACTAGACCCGCTATAAAGAAGATGGCACGCCATCTTCTACTCGTGCCTATGCTACTATATCCCGCTGGCAAAGCCCAAGCTCTAAGTCTGTCTTTTAAGAGATAAAACGCAAGCAGCGAAATCACCGTTGCGGCAATGAAAATGAACCCCTCTTCATTCATGTATATAGTCGCAGCAGTAACGAATCCAAAGAGCGCGGGCAGCAGAACCCTGCTCTTTGAGCCATTGCTACGTATGAATAGGTAGAAGGCGAGCGCGACCATCATGCCCAGCGGTATGTCAGGAAGCACCCTTGTCGTATAACCTACCATAAAAGGAGCGGTAGCGGCGACGAAAGCTGCCGCACCTGCAAACCAAAAACTCCTCCTTTTGAACAGCTCCATAGCCGAAAAGAATACGATGGCAACGGTCGCCACGTATTCAATGGTTGTTGGAATTACAGCCTGCGCATTTCCGTATCCGAAGAGGGAGAATGACAGAGCCAGCTGCAGTATCTTCAGGAAACCGTAGGAAAACCTGTCACTGAGAAATCCCATGTTTCCATGCAGCGCCTGGTGCGCAAGATATATGTATGTAGAATCATCGTAAAGCAGCGACGGACCGGAATACAGGTAGAGGGAAAGCGCGAGTCCCGCAGCGACGAGTACCAGCAGCAACAACGGTTTCCTAGCTTCTGCGATTTTCAAGCCGATGCACCAGAACATAGCGCTTGCTGATAACTTTCCAGCAAAAGGCTATAAAAGCTCCCAACGCAGAAGTATCTTGACTGGATGAGCTCATGAGCGGCAATCCTTATATATCAATAATAATACCCACCTTCAACGAGGAGGGCAACATAGCGTATGCAATAAGGGGCATAAAGAAGGTGCTGAAGAACTACAACTACGAGATTATAGTGGTTGACAAGCATTCAAAGGACAAGACCGTCGCGATAGCGAAAAAACTCGGTGCCAAGGTCCTTTATGACGACATAGGCAAAGGCTCTGCACTGGTCAAAGGACTGAAATCTGCAAAAGGGGAAATACTGATTTCAATGGACGCCGACCTCTCCCACAAGGCCATGGAGCTTAAGCTGCTCATAGCCGGCATAGAAACGGGCTATGACATCTGCATGGGCTCCAGATTCATAACCGGCGGAGGCTCGGAAGACATGCCCCCGATCCGCAAGTTCGGAAACAAAATGTTCGTGACGCTGGTGAACCTGATCTTCCATGCGAACTACAGCGACCTCTGCTACGGCTACAGGAGCTTCAGGAAGGGTGTCGTGGGCAGGCTGGACCTGGACCAGCCGGGCATGGGCATCGAAACTGAAATAAGCATAAAGGCGATAAAACACCACTGCAAAGTGCTCGAGGTGCCGAGCGTGGAAAAGAAGCGCCATTCAGGCGCAGGAAAGCTCCGCACTTTCCATGACGGCTACATAATACTTAAGACAATAATCAGGAATGCGCTATAATCAGGGATGCGCTATACCTCTAATTTTTATTTGTTGCTTTACATTTATATCTGTGGTTGCATGAGCTCTGGAAAGAAAAAGGGCTACTGGGACGCCATAGGGTATCCTGTTTCTACGTGGATCATCTACCTCATACTGTTTTCCATAGCTGCAGCAGCGGGCCTTTACCGCTTTGCAGCCTATTTTATGTCAGGCACTGGCCTTCTCCTTATAGCCATACTATTCGGCCTCTGGGCCGGAGCTCGAACTTCAAAGGTCATCGATGGAAGCATAGGCATGGGTATGCTTTCAGGATTCATGCTGGGCTTCATTGCTGGACTTGTGGAATTGCTGCTCATACTCGGAACCGGAACCCTAGTCCCAGGCTTTGGAGTGGCAATTTCGGGCTCTACAAGCATTCTCTCCATCCTTTCCATAGGGATAGAATCATGGATTATGGCGGTCATGGCATCTGTGCTGTCAGCAGCGATAGGAAGCGAGTTTGCAAGGAGATGAACGCATGCGATACACGCCTCCGAACTACGATTCAGGTGCAGAGAAGGAAGAGAGCCCAGCGCGTGAGGAGGAAAACGGATTCAGCATAGAAGCTCCTATGGTAGCATGGATCCTCATACTTGTTGTTGCGCTTGTGATGAAGCTGCTCGGCAACTACCTCCCAATTCCTTCGGCTGCGGGCTACATTGCAGGCCTTGTGCTCTTCATGCCGGGCTCGTTCATCCTGCCGATAATAATAGGCGCCGTGATGGGTGCCGGAATAGGGAGGAGGTCAAAGGACATAGCGTCTGCGCTGAAAACCAGCATACTTGCT
>JAJZEU010000007.1 GCA_021805625.1 Microcaldota archaeon | reverse complement strand
TTCATAAACTTTCTGGCATCGATGCTGCTCGCGGCAGGCGTGAGCATATTCTTCATAGCACTTTACTTCATAAGGCTGGCAAAGAAGCAGGAGGTGCAGTCGCTCGTCGTTCCAGGCTTCGTTATCGGAGCCTTTGACTTCCTTTCGGGATTCACGATGTCTACGCAGTGGCCTCTGCCTGGATCATACAACATCCTCTTCGGTGATCCTATGCTCTTCCTCGGCCTAATAATGCTGGCAGGCACATACATGATTTACAAGAAGATGGACATTAAGCCTCTATCGATCTTCGGCTTCCTTCTTGGCATCTACATACTGATTGAGGCAGTGGCAATCGTCACGCTGGGCCTGGAAAGCGGCTGGACCCACCTGCTCCCAGCACTGGGGATGTACGTGTTCAGCGGTGCCGCAGGAATCTTCTCGCCGTTGCTCTACACAAAGAACAAGAACGCCTATTACTTCCTGGCAATACTCCTTATACTAGCAGCAATCGCCACGCTCTTCACAGGTTACAGTGCAGTATACGGCCACCTGTCTGGATACACAGGCAGCCCTCCGTTCTCCTGAATAGCATAGAGATATTGCAGCCGCTACCTGCATAGGAATAAATAGCTTCTGCGGTATACTCTTATCGTTTGGGGCGCGCTATGCTGCAAAGAATACTTCAAATCGTATTCGTTGTCTCTCTTTTTTATCTGACGGTTTCAGTTTCAACAGCCGGCGCGACCACCTGTACAACAAACACGTGCCTGACGTCATCGCAGTACCTAAGCTGCACATGCCCGACAGGATATACGCTGGTTACGGACAGCTGCTCAACACTTGAGGCTAAGTGCGTACTTACAGGAGCAACCACCTCCACTACAACTTCCACTTCTTCAACGAGCACCTCAATCTCGTCAACAAGTTCCTCCTCGTCAACAAGCAGCTCCACAGCTTCCAGCAGCACTACATCTTCCAGCAGCTCCACAGCTTCCAGCGTTTCTACGATATACAGTTATTCAAGCGTCACGCTTTCCTATCCAACCAGCTATAGCTTTACCACGAACTATAACGTTCCCGAGTGCAATCTGGTCTCATCTACGAGCGCGCAGACCACAACGCCTCCCATAAATTCTGTTGTTTCAACAGACAACAAAAACTCCATATGGCTTCTCACCGCGCCAAATCCTCCAAACTACAACCCTGTCGATGCCTACGACATAATAAGCAATCCAAGTTCATTCATAGCAGGAGACGAATGCCTTGCCAGCAACTCCCCGCTTACAACTGACATATCCTACGATACGCAGGTCACGTATACAGACACTCAGATAGCCCAGGCAAGTCTTGTAAACTGGCAGGTAACCAATGCAGCTGCTCCAAGCATAACGAACTTGGCTTTTTCGCCAATGGTTGACAGTCAGATATCAAGCAGCTGGCAGACAAGCACCTATATCTTCAGCCCCATTCCCCCTGCAGTGCAGCACGACATCTGGACCTGGAATGCGAGGTTTGCAAACTTCGCCAACGCGCAGCAGCCGTACGAATCAAGTCCGGTGAATCTTCAAGACCCGCCATACCAGTACAGTTACACTGTTAACGGAATCACGGGCTGGTGCACGTATTCATACGCCTACAGCGAACAGACGACGCTCAATTCGATCTCCAATTATGTAATACCGATGAACATGGTTACAGGTACAGATTCAAGCGGCAACTACCTGTATGCCACGTTCAACACACCCATACTGCCTTACATCCTGTACGATTTCAGCATGCCTTCCCAAGGCGCTACATCTAACATGATGCAGAGCTACGACACATTCGGACCGTGGAACTACAACGCTCCTGCATCGTCGATAGACACGTTCCCTGTTAGCACGCCAAGCAAGTTCTACATATCATACAACGGCGTGCTCTCGCAAAGCTCCGCATCTGGCATCGGCGTCAGCGGCATCGGCGTCAGCGGCATCGGCAAGGCAATGAGCAATATTATGGGAAACAACAACGGCATGCCCAACATCTTCAACAGCGTGGGTGGGCAGAAGAGCCCGGCTGTAGCGAATCCCATTTCGATCACGGCTTCGCCCAACGATTACGTATTCGTGCTGAACGAATCAGCCTCAAACGACAACTATTACCTTACCGTTCTCAGGCTGATACCCCATGGCTACTACAACACTACAAACTATCCTCCTACTAGCATCGGATCCACATCCAGCAACACAGCGTGGTTTTCAGAATGGAATACATACTGGCAGAATGTCATCTCCATGCAGAACAACGAGACGTATGTCGTCGACTCGATAGATCTCTCCAATGTCTTACCCAACATCGTACCGCTGAACATCTCTGCTGACAACAATGGCGATGTGTTCATATCAGGATGGGAGGATGGATCATGTTCAAATTCTGATACGTGCTCCGTGCTTGCGGAAGTCGCCAATACCATATCTGGTCCGCTCACATATGCGTACAACACCATAGACGTGCCGGGAGATTCGATGAATTCAGGAAATTTCATACTCCCAGAAATAGCAGTCTCACCATCAGGCCTGCAGGTATATATGGCCAATCAATCCGATGGGCACATCTTTGTATACAGTGGAGAAGACACATCCCTTCTCGGAACCATAGACCTAGCATACAGCAACGAAGTCGGTGGAGTCACTACCGCATCGCTGAACATCGCAGACTACCTGGCGAACAACGGCCTCTACAACCAGTCCATGCCATGGGTAACCCCATATGCAGCAGCAAATCCGACAACGGTGCTCGACAACTTTGGCTATCACCATCCAGTTGCAATCTACGATGTAAACGGCTATCTTTATGCGCTTGACAACTGGGCCGGCGCAATAGGTGCAAACTACATCTGCTCCTTAGGAAGCCCCTGCACAGATAATGGTGTATACTTTGATCTACTTACACTCAGGGTGATAAATTCAACAGGCATAAACATACCAATAAATCCAACAGCATTCAATGACATGTATCAGGTAAACACATGCAGAGTTACCAGCGTTACCGGCGGTAACGGCCAAAACCCAACCTCATGCATTCCGTCAACACCAGGTATAACTTCTCCTCCCGGTGAGATATGCGGCGCAGGCACAGTCAATGAATGCGAATGGACTTCTTCTTCC
>JAJZEU010000107.1:878-3148 GCA_021805625.1 Microcaldota archaeon | reverse complement strand
TAAAGAAAATCGCCTATGCCTCTGTTGTGTTAGACGTGGCGATATCGGTGGCCTCGCTGGCCTCGCTGAAGTTCTATGGTGCGACAGGAATCCTATATTACCTGGACTTTGCGCTAACAGCGGAAGTGGTGCTTGTCGTTCTGCTTGGGATAGCTCTTGTGGCCCTGCTATATTATGATAGGGTACTTGAGAGCTTCGTGCTCATGAACTTAAAAATAAAGGGATTTTCGCCAGAGAAGAAGAGGAAAGGAAGAACCAATCAGGGTAAGGCATGAAATGCTGCATGCTTCTTCTCATGCCTTCTGCTCCACTTTTTTGAATAGATATTCGCCTTTTTTGATGCGGCCCTTGAATCTGCCAAACCTGCAGTCATTGAGAGTTCCTGGTCCTATTCCAAGCTGCGCATTTATCTTTGACGATGTCTCTGGCATGAATGGACTTATTAGTATGGAGATTATCCTGCACGCTTCTAAAAGGTTGTAGAGTGCGTTAGAGAGCTCGTCTCCGCTGAGCTT
This sequence comes from Microcaldota archaeon, assembly GCA_021805625.1. Lineage (GTDB taxonomy): Archaea > Micrarchaeota > Micrarchaeia > Micrarchaeales > CABMGC01 > JAJZEU01. Next base: position 2,633 of record JAJZEU010000107.1, on the reverse strand, counting down.
CCACACCTCTTTCTCGTTTACGTATTTGTTCGCTTCCCTTATGAAACCCCAGATGTCGTTCAGTGCCCCGAACGTATCGAGATCATCCATTTTGCTCTCTATTTTTGATATGTCGAGCTTTGGCTCGAGTTCTGGACTGCCGCGGAACTCTCCCGCAAATCTTTCTGCAAGAGTCAGGATTCTGTATATGAGGTTGCCCAGGTCCGCCACAAGCTCACCGTTTATTCGAGCAATAAGGGCCTTTTCTGAAAAATCGCCGTCGTCTCCCAGAGGGAGTTCGCGTATCAGGAAATAACGCAGTGCATCTACCGAATATCTATCTGCTATGTCCAATGGATTTACAAAATTGCCTCTCGATTTGCTCATTTTTTGCCCTTCTGCGGTCCACCAGCCATGCGAGAAGACTTTTTTTGGAAGAGGCAGGTTGGCTGAAAGCAACATTGCTGGCCATATGACCGAATGGAACCAGTTTATTTCCTTCCCTATGAGGTGTACGTCTGCTGGCCAATATGCCTTGTAATTCTCGCCGCCAGGCCAGCCTAGTGCGCTGATGTAATTTATCAATGCGTCTACCCAGACGTATACCCAGTGCTGCGCATCGCCGGGAAACGGCACCGCCCACTTTATTGCAGTCCTGCTTATGCTGACATCCTTCAAGCCGTCTTTTACCCTGTTTATTATTTCGTTTGCCCTGTACCTTGGGGACAGAAAGTCTGGATTTTCCTTGTAAAAGTCAAGCAGCGCATCCTGGTATTTGCTGAGCCTGAAGAAATACGAATCTTCCTTTACCTTCTTTACCTCCCTGCCGCATTCGGGGCACTTTCCGTCCTTAAGCTGCAGATCTGTCCAAAAGCTCTCGTCGGATACGCAATACCATCCCTCATACTTACCTTTGTAGACATCGCCATTGTCAACCATTTTATTGACAAAATCTTGGACTGCTTTTGCGTGGTTCGGGTCTGTTGTTCGTATGAATCCATCATATCCTACCTCAAGCCTCTTCCATGCTGTTATGTAGGTGCTCACTACCGAATCGGCAAATTGCTTGGGAGTTTGCCCTGCCTTCTCCGCGGCTGCTGCTACCTTCTCGCCGTGTTCGTCGGTGCCGGTAAGGAAAAACACCATGTCCCCCTTGAGCCTGTGCCACCTGGCCAGCACGTCTGCTGCTATTGTGGTATAGGCATGGCCTATGTGGGGCTTGTCATTTACGTAGTAGATTGGTGTGGTTATGTAGAATTTTCCCAGCTTACTCACCGCTTGATGCACGTATGGCGCTTCCTAATTTGTAATTCTGTACGCTTATAATTTTATATGTGCTCCCATGCGCAGTATGCTATGTGTATTTTGTTGAGAATGAAGCTACTTGCGATATTATTGTGCCGTAGCCCTGAAGCGTATAATTTATCCAGAGGTAGCCGAGAAAGGCCGAACCAAGGCTACCGGTTGCAACTCCTGAGCTCTCATAGCAGTATGTGGTAAGGGCCTTTGTGGATCCGCTGTACATTGTTATGCCTGTTACAAGTGCGTTATTCGGGTAGGAGTTGTATGGGTAGAATGCGGAATTTGGCACCACGTTGATGTTGCCGTATTCCGGCTTGTTTCCGGTTGCATTAGCTGATGCGGAGCACGCTATGCCGTGTATCGTTATCGGACCACCTGTTGCTTGAGATATCGCGATGCTCACTATACCTGTGGTGTTTACCGCGAACTGCGAGCATGAGAAGCCTGCGTTAGGGGTGCAGGTGGAAGACAGGA
>JAJZEU010000107.1:0-868 GCA_021805625.1 Microcaldota archaeon | reverse complement strand
GCACGCTTACCTTGTATATAACTGCTATGGCTATTATGATGATTATTAGGGCTAGTCCGTAAGAAAGCATGAAGTCTACTGTTGCCTGGAGCCTTTGCGACTTCAATTACTTCGCCTTCATCTCCACCTTCGCTTCGAAATCGGAGACATTGTAATTGAACTCACTGTTAGACTTTATTATACCTTTCTCTTTCTGGAACTCCCTGGCCACCAGGAAATAGATAAGGGCCAGAGACCTTCTGCCGCGGTTGTTGCACGGTATTATAAGATCGACAAACTTTACCCAGTTGTCGGTGTCGCTGAGCGCCACTACAGGGATGCTTATCTTGCTTGCTTCGCGTATTGCCTGCCTTTCGTTTCTGGTGTCGCTTACAAAGATTATCGAAGGTTCTATAAAGTCCTTCCTGTTTGGGTTTGTCATTATCCCAGGCATGACCCTTCCTTGGAGGAATTTCGCGCCGATTATCTCGGCGAATTTCGCTGCTGCGGCTGTAGCATATACCCTTGATGCTGTGACTGCTATACTCTCTGGATTGTACGCTGCAAGCATCTTAACGGCATCCCTTATCCTGCCATCTATGGTTTGGACATCGAGAAGGTATAGGCCGTCCTCCCTTACCTTATAGATGAACTTTTTCATTCCAGGCGTCTTTGTCTTGGTTCCAATGTGTATGCCTACCTCTAAGTACTCTGCCTGATCCGTAAGCATTTCATTTTCCATCATTTCACCAGTTCGGGGCCGCCGAGATTTTCATTTGTGAATTTTGAACTCGGGTCTTGTGCGCCCTAGGCACAGAGCCTTACCAAGCTAGCAGACGACCCCGCGTTTTAATATGATACCTCGTCTAATTTTTATTGTTATCTGTTA
>JAJZEU010000059.1 GCA_021805625.1 Microcaldota archaeon | reverse complement strand
TCTCTGTCTGGATTCACCTGTTCAAGTCCTCTGCTGCACGGCGGCGTCTTCACAGCAACTGTGGGCCAGGCCACAGGGACGAATTGGGGAACAACAGACATCTTCTTTGTTCCTTCTGGAACCACTCTCCCTAGCAATTCCATAAGCTACGGTCCAACTGGTTGCATATCCGAAGTTGCCACCCTATCAAGCGGCCAAACAATATCACTTTCAGTTAATGCACCTATTGCCACCTACGACACCTGCGGCACGGCATTCGGCACCACAGTGGGCACGACAGCAAGCGGAACGGTGTGGGCGCAGTATGTAACAACGGCAACAGGCTCTGCCAACCTAGATGTACAGCTCGCCACAGTGACCCTAAAGGGCTCATAACCCCATTGCTGTTTTCTTTTATTTTTCCTTTTTCTTTTTGTTTTACTGCCTAGCTTAGTTTAGCAGCAGCGCTTCATTTTCCATTTCAGGTCAGAGCTGGCGCCTTGCTTCCTCCTTCGATTTGATCAGTTCCATCAAAAGGTTGGCGCTGAGCAGCGGCTTCCTGAGCCTCTCGAAGTCTTCCGTCGCTATCCTAGGACAAGCGGTGTTGACGAAAGCGTCTATCTCCATCATGTTGTTAAGCGCATCGAAGTCGAAAGTGTTTGAAACGAGTATTGCTGCCTCAAATCCATCCTTTTCTATCCTTGCCTTGAGCATCTTCGCAAGGTTCATGTTGTGTTGGCCGTTCTTCGTGCTGACAAGCACTCCGAACCTCATTGCGTCTGAAGCCCTTACAAGCATCCTTTTTTCCTCCTTTCTCCTTTTCTCCCTGTAGCCGTCAAGCCAGAGCCACTTGCCGGCAAACGGATCCACTGCAAGGAATGGCTTTGTGGTCGCATAGACTGCTCCCAATGGATGAAACAGCCCTCCGCCGAAGTACACGAAACAGTCTACTGAATTGTTTATCGCAGCAGCGCTTCCCACGTCGCAGCCAAGGATCTGCCCGCTGTGCCTGGCAAAGCCGTACGGCTTTCCTATAGCTACTTCCTTTCCATGAGCTTCATAGATCTTCTTTATCTCTTCAAGCTGGTGTACGTGCTGCACTGTAGTAACAATGCCTATCCTCCTGTACGGCGCAAGCTCGCCCATGCTCTTTTCTATCGCATCGAGGCTTGCATCCATCCGATACTCGACATACTCGACATTGAAGTCTGCGCGCATGAATTCCGCATGGCCGAAGTGCACGAGCTTGTCAGCCTTTATGCTTTTCGCTTCGTCCAGTGCAAGATCGCACGCGCCGAAAGTCGGCGATGCAGAGATGAAAACCTCGTTGCCCTGCCTTTCCAGCTCTTTTGCATACCCAAGCGCGCGTTGCTTGAGCCCTTCCGGGAATTGCAGAAGTATCCTCATATTTATCTTCCAGACAGCACTTTAAGCGCCGACACTAAAAACACGAGTTCCTTACAGTGGCTTATGCCGCCTCAACCACTTTTGCCTTCTTCGCTTCCTCTGTTACTATATTGTACGTGCCCGAAAGCTTGCTTGACGCCCTTTTCATGGCCTCGTATGCTACGCCCCTGTTGGCACTTATCGTCTTTAGCTCGAATACAATCTGGCCTTCGTATACCCTCGCCGCAACAGCCGAAGGCGTCCCGAAGGCAAGAATCATTCCCTGAGAAATACGGTCTGCCCCGGCACCCGTGGCCATCCTCTTCTCCCTGAGCACTTCATGCGGATATGGTACGACCTTGAGGAAGTAGTTGTTCGGTATCTCTTTCTCTAGATACTTGTTCGCGGCCTGCCTTGCAGCTTCAAGCGAATTGGACCTTACCTGCATATTCTGCTTTGCGCTGAGCCTCATTGTAATGTCGTAATCGTCCCTGCTCGCGCCCATCTTGAATACGAGCAGGCTCGTGTGCGGCAGGGCCTTTATGTAGTTCTTCCTTGGCTTCTTTACAGAATATCTTGCCCACGCCTGGCTGTTTATAGTCCTGGTTGCCCTAGCAGGTCTGATTCTCATTTGAACACTCTCATCCTGATAACAAGTATTGGATATTTGTGTATAAAGGTATATAATCCTTGTGAATGCTCAGCTCGAAAAAATGAAAAAGAGACAAATAAACAAAATAAAGGAAGGTCAGTATATTGAGTTTAGTCCCTCTATGTTCAGGGCTGTGACCGCTTCCTCTTCCTGCTCCCTCTTGTTGGATCCGAATATGGCTTTCACTCCGGTGAGCACAGACATGACCCTGATCTGGTCGTTGAAGTCAGGCCTCATCCTCGCGCCGAAGATCACGTTTGCATCGCTCGCAACGTCCTCGGTGACTCCTTCGCCTATGCGGTTCGCCTCGCTTATGGTAAGGCTAGACCCTCCGACAACATGCACAAGCGCTCCCTTCGCTCCCTCGCGCTCTATGCTCAGCAACGGGTGCGTTATGGTGGACCTTATGGCCTGCTCTACCCTGTCGGTTCCGGAGCCCATGCCTATGCTTATGACAGCAGTGCCAGAGTTCCTCACAACGGTCCTGAGATCGGCGAAGTCTATGTTTATCAGGCTAGGCAGCGATATGGTGTCTGCTATGGTCTTTACTGCGTTGCCGGTTATGTTGTCCACAAGCGCAAAAGCCTGCTCTATCTGCACATTCGGAGCATACGCAAGCAGCTTCTCATTTTCTATGACTATGGTCGTGTCCGCTTCCTTGCTCAGCTTCTCTATGCCCCATTCCGCCTTGAGCTTCCTGCTTCTCTCAAGCGCGAACGGATATGTTACTGTTGCGATCACTGTGGAGCCAAGCTCCTTCGCTATGTTTGCCACAACGAAAGCTGCTCCGGTTCCAGTTCCTCCTCCCATTCCAGCTGTTATGAATACGAGGTCGTAGCCGCTCAGAGCCTCTTCCAGCGCTGCCCTGCTTGCGTCCGCGCATTTTGTCGCCACTTCCGGAAACCCTCCGGCTCCAAGGCCTTTTGTTATGTCCTTGCCTATGAGCAGCTTCTTGTGCGCCTTTATCATGTTGAGGTGCGCAAGGTCCGTGTTGACTGCAATGGTCGTCGCGCTCTTTATGCCGCTGCTGTGCAGCCTGTTTATCAGGTTGCTGCCCATCCCTCCAACTCCTACCACGGCAACCTTCGGAGTGAAGATCTCGTCGTCAAATTCTCCAGCCATTCTGGTCACCTAAATCA
>JAJZEU010000146.1 GCA_021805625.1 Microcaldota archaeon | reverse complement strand
CCAAAGAACAGAACGGCGACAAATGTCGGGCATGTCTCAGAGCTTTACAATAACGACAGAAGCAATACCGAGAAACTTTTAGGCGGCATAGACGCATGCTCAAGGAGCGGGATTGCTGCCCTTGCAAAGGGTGACATGGCAGTCTTCGGGAAATGCATGTACGACGATCACGAACTCCTCAGGAAGCTCGGCGTTTCCAGCGAAGGCCTGGACATGGTTGTAGAGTATGCAAAGGAAGCAAAGGCGTACGGGGCGAAGCTCAGTGGCGGAGGCGGCGGCGGGCTCGCGATTGCGGTAGACAACGATTTGGCTTCTCTTGAAGGCATGCTCTCATCAAAGGGCTTCAGCGTTTCAAAAGCAGCTGTTTCAAGCATCGGTGCGTCAAACTATCTTCCAAGTACAGCGCCAGCTGTGCGCGGTGCTGCGCAAAACAGATGATGCAGCGATTCACCATCAGCAATCATGCCTTGAGATTGCATGTGGGCTAGCCCCAGACATCAGCTTTTACCTGTGTTGATGGCATGCTAAGTGCAGCAAATGCATCTTTCATCGCTTTTACGAAGGCAAGCGGGCCGCAGATGTACGCGGTTCTTTCTAGGAAATCCGGAGCGTATTTTCTTATTGTCTCTGGGTCTATGTGGCCCGTTTCCCCACTCCAGCCATCGTCAGGTTGCGGCCTCGTAACGGTAATCACAAGCTTCAGGCCGAGCTCCTTCTGCATATCGTAGAGCTCGTCCTTCCTTATTATTTCCGTTGGGTATTTCACGCTGTAGAGCAGCACCACGTCATTCATCGCTTTTACCCTCCTGATGTGCCTCAACATCGATATGAATGGCGCAAGTCCAGTCCCTCCAGCAATGAAGAGCACCTTCCTGTTCTGCTCCGGAGTGAACTTGAACTGGCCGTATGGACCCGTTATCACGTATGAATCGCCGGCTTGTGCCTGTATGAAGTGTGAAACGTGGCCGCCGTGCTCCTTCACAACGAAGAATTCCATGGTGTTAGAAACGGGCTCCGAAGCTATGGAAAAAGCCCTGGCAATCATCTCTCTGCCAGTTGTTTTCTCAATGCCCGATATCATGGCAAACATTCCGGGATCGAAGTCCATCGGTTCCGCAGATTCGGGTTTGAGCCTTACTATCTCGACTTCAGGAGTTTCTCCAAAGTGTTCTGTAATCTGATATCTCTCTTTCTTGACTGCGTAAACTTTGTCCATAGTATCAGCGTGTTCTAAATTTTTGCCGAGGAATTTATCCGACTATGGAAGATTACAAGGCAAACTATATATTCTTTATACGTCCAACAAAGCATAGGTGGTTGTGTTGATTAAGGACGTCTTTCAGGGTACCATAAAGTACATGCAAATTCTCGATGAGAACGGCTCCATTGACAAGAGCCTCCTCCCTGGGGGGCTCACCGATGAGAAGATCGTTGAAATGTACAAACAGATGTCATTTGCAAGAGCCGTTGATGCAAAGGCATTGAGCCTGCAGCGCCAGGGCAGGCTCGCCACATACGCGCCACTTCTGGGCCAAGAAGCTGAGCAGGTAGGAAGCGCCATGGCATTGCGAAGCAACGATGTCATTGTGCCGAACTTCAGGCAGCACGGTGCGCTCCTTGTACGTGGCCTGCAGCTCGACAAGTTTTTCGTGTACTGGAAGGGATATGAAGACGGCGCAGCTGCTATGAAAGGGATAAACGCACTGCCTGTAATTGTGCCGGTAGGCACGCAGATGCCGCATGCTGCAGGAGTAGCCTTTGCGCAGAAATACAAGGGAACTGGCGCAGCGGTATTGGCGTATGTGGGAGACGGCGGCACATCTGAAGGCGAGTTTTACGAGGCACTCAATTTTGCTGGCGTCATGAAACTGCCATTGGTAACAATTATAGAAAACAATCAGTGGGCGATATCTATGCCTAGGGAGAAGCAGAGTGCTGCAACGACCCTCGCCCAGAAGGCCTTTGCAGCCGGCATAGCCGGGATGCAGGTCGATGGCAACGATGTGATAGCGGTCTACAGGGCCACGAGCGAGGCAATAGCGAATGCGAAGAACGGCCCCACCCTAATCGAAGCCGTGACCTACAGGATGGGCATGCACACAACCTCGGACGACCCTACAAAATACAGACCTGATTCGGAAGTAGAAGAGTGGAAGTCGAGGGACCCTATAGCACGGATGAGGCGCTACATGGATATGAAAGGGCTTTGGGATGAGGGCAAGGAGAACGCCATGATAGAAGAGCATTCTAAGATGATAGATGATGCTGTGGAGAAGGCCGGGCAGTTCAGGCCGGATCCAAAAACGATGTTTGAGACAATCTACAGCTTTATGCCTGGAGTTCTGAAGGAAGAGGAGGATGATGCCATAAGCAACGGCTTCTGGCTGGGGTCGGTGTGATGCAGGCTAACATGGTTTCAGCTATAAACAATGCGCTGAGCCTCTGCATGGAGGAAAACAACGATGTGGTGCTCCTCGGCGAAGACATAGGCAAGAATGGCGGTGTATTCAGGGTTACTGATGGCCTTCTTGCGAAGTTCGGCGAAACGCGAGTTGTCGATACTCCATTGGCGGAAGCTGCCATACTCGGCACTGCGATAGGCATGGCGCTTTCAGGTCTGCATCCAGTACCTGAAATACAGTTTGCCGGCTTCATGTACCTGGGCTTTGAGCAGCTCATAAACCACGCGGCAAGGTACAGGACAAGGAGCAGGGCTACATACACACTGCCAATGGTCGTAAGGACGCCAGTAAGCGGAGGGGTGAGAGCCCTTGAACACCATTCGGAAAGCCCTGAAGCTTTTTATGCGCATCCTGGTGGCCTTACTGTTGTTGTGCCTTCGAATCCGTATGACGCAAAGGGATTGCTGATAAAGTCAATACACGGAAATGACCCCGTAGTCTTCCTTGAGCCAACAAAGCTCTACAGGCTCTTCAAGCAGGAAATACCGGAAGAAATGTATGAGGTGCCGCTTGGCAAGGCGAATGTGGTGAGGGAAGGATCGCAACTCACAATCATTTCATATGGGACTATGATGCCGCTGGTGAAGGACGTTGTAGATAAGAAGGAGGTCGACGCAGAGATAATAGACCTGCGCACGATAAATCCGCTTGACGAAGAAACCATACTAGAAAGTGCGAGGAAAACAGGCAGGGTAATGA
>JAJZEU010000021.1 GCA_021805625.1 Microcaldota archaeon | reverse complement strand
CCAAGCCGCATGTGTAGGAGTTGACCAGCAGTAGCGTCCTTCCCGATTTTGCTAGGGAGTATATAGCAGAGGAATCGAAAACGTATGCCATCAGTGCCCCCCGTATCTGTCTTTCCTTATCTGCCTGACTACTTCTTCTACGCTCAGCTTATTGAATATCTTTTGGTGCTTTTTGATGTCCTCGTCTAGTTTGCGGGCTTCCTCCTCCAGCAAGCCGCGTTCGAGCAGGTTGCGCACCATCTTAGATGCCTTTATACGTGACCTTTTCATCCTTTCCTTCCATGCTATCGGTATTTTCACCGATATTGTAACCATTTGCTCCATGGTTAAGTTATGTATCTAAAGGTATAAAAGGTTTACTATTTGGTGTTACTATTAGTAATGCAATAAGTCAAGAAGTTATCTCCGGCATAATTACAACTTGATCTTAACATTATACTGAGTCGTCAGCCATAATGTGTATTGTTTTCCAATAGTTGCGTATGAACAACCACATTACAGCAATCGTAGCAATCGCTGCTTTGTTTCTTGTCTTTCTTGGGATTGCTGCCCAGCAGCAAACTTCCCATGTTGGCGTATTCCTTATAGCGGTTGGAGTTGTCGTTTTCGTTTTGGATTCCTTCATATGGTATCGTTCTGCAGAATACAAAAAAAGAGGAAAAACGCTGAGCTGGCAACCCGTACCGGTCACTTCTGGTGGTTGGCTAGCATGGGTTGTGAGAAAGACTCTGCAACGCAAGAAAAAGGACAAACAGTAGCTCCAGCCAGATTCGAACTGGCGTCAACAGGTCCAGAGCCTGCTATCCTTGACCACTAGACGATGGAGCTTCGCATTTCATTTATGAACAGCTCTTAATAAATCTTTTGCGGGATATTAGTCCTATGTGTTTGCATGAGTATTCTGAGGGAGCACTTGCCGTACGGAAGTGAGATAAAGGATCTGCTCATAGCAGATGTAGTGCTGACGCTTGCATTTGCACTCGTCATCTCTGGCGGCGTGAGCTCGCTCTCATCTTCCGCTGGGATCTTCCTGTATTTCATACCCATCTCTTTCATAGCGGTCACCCTTACGTTTGTCCTGCACGAGCTCATGCACAAGTTCGTGGCGCAACACTACTCTGCCATTGCGGCATTCAGGGTCTCAACGACCGGCCTTCTAATAACGGCGGCAACAAGCCTTTTCGGATTCCTTGTTGGCATCCCAGGCGCTACGGTGATATACACCAATTCATTCACAAAAAAGGAAAACGGCATAGTCTCAATTGCCGGCCCGCTCACGAATTTTGCAATCTTTGCCATTTTCTTTGTAACAGGCCTGTTGCTATATCCGAACTTTACGGGGAATGTTTTGAGCACCTTCACCCCAGCAGTGGTGCACAACACCTATCTCCACAACATGATAAACCTGGTACTCTTCATAAGCATACTGCTCGCATTCTACAACATGCTCCCGATATACCCGCTTGATGGCAGCAAGGTCTACGGATGGAACAAGGGCGTATACGTTGCAACTCTCATCGTTATATTCGTGCTCTTCACTACAGTCCTTCCAATAATTTCAATACTGGTTTCCCTTGTATTCATGCTGGTGATTGCATTCATCTTCTCTGTATTCTACAGGGGGCTCTTCTAGCATGCTTATATTTATAGGTTTTCCAGCTATTAATATCTGTTATCTACATTGAAATGTGTTCGACATGGCCAATGGAATAGAGCTTACTGTCGCAGATGCGCTGGTCACCGACTCCGGAAGGAGCCTGGCCAGGATAGACACCAAGTCCCGGAAGATGCTGGACGTGGTATCTGGCGACATAATAGAGATAAAGGGCAAGTCAAAGTCAACGGCAGCGCTCGTGTGGCAGGCGCACCCCAGTGACGAAGGGCTGGGCTTCGTAAGGATAGACGGGTACTTGAGGCAGAATGTAGGTGTAGGAATCGGCGACAGGGTGTTCGTATCGAAGGCAGAGGCTAAGAATGCCGAACGTGTTGTACTTGCTCCTCCGATGGGCCAGCGCCCTCCGCTATCGCCTGATTTTGCAGAATATGCGAAGAGAAAGCTTGAGAACAAGCCTCTACTCAAAGGAGATATAATCCCAATCTACATGTTCGGCCTTGTGTTCAACTTCATGGTGGTGCAAGTTGTACCGCATGGCATAGTCAAAGTGACAAGCGAAACTAACTTCGTTGTCAAGGAAGAGCCTGTGCCTGAATCCGCTATAAAGATAGGGGAGGTGCACTACGAGGACATAGGAGGCCTCAAGGCTGAGATACAGAAGATAAGGGAGATGGTTGAGCTCCCGATAAGATACCCGGAGCTTTTCGAGAGGCTTGGCATAGAGCCGCCGAAGGGCGTGCTTCTTTTTGGGCCTCCTGGTACTGGCAAGACGCTTCTTGCAAAGGCTGTAGCCAACGAGAGCGATGCAAACTTCATCTCCATTTCAGGACCAGAGTTAGTGAGCAAGTTCGTTGGAGAGAGTGAGGAAAAGCTCAGGCAGATCTTCAAGGAAGCAAACGAGAAAGCGCCTACGATAATCTTCATGGACGAGATTGATGCGATAGCTCCAAAAAGGGAAGAGGCGACAAATGAAGTCGAGCGAAGGATGGTTTCGCAATTGCTGGCTCTCCTTGATGGCATGGCCCCAAGGGGCCAGGTTATCGTGCTCGCAGCGACTAATAGGCCGGATGCCATAGACCAGGCGCTAAGAAGGCCTGGCAGGTTCGACAGGGAGATAGAGATAGCGGTGCCGGACAGGAATGCAAGGAAGGAGATACTGCAGATTCACACGAGGAACATGCCTCTGGAAAAGGACGTCAGCGTCGACGAGTTTGCAGACATAACCCACGGCTACACAGGTGCGGACATAACGGCACTTGTGAGGGAAGCAGCAATGGCAACTCTGAGAAGCGTGCTTCCAAAGATATTGGAAAAGCAATCAATACCTAATGACATGCTTCTCAACCTTACAGTCAGCAGGAAGGATTTCCTGGATGCGCTCAGGAGCATAAGGCCCAGTGCACTTAGAGAGGTATTCGTGGAGCGCCCAAATGTCCACTGGAGCGATATCGGCGGACTCAACAAAGTGAAATCTGAACTAAAGGAGGCTGTGGAGCTGCCGCTAAAGAACCCCAAGGCGTTCGATGACATGGGCATAAGGCCGATA
>JAJZEU010000078.1 GCA_021805625.1 Microcaldota archaeon | reverse complement strand
TCGACAGGGACAATAACAAAGACATCAACTCCATTCACAATAACCAACAGTTTGGAAGGAGCTGGAGCAACGAACGCCACAGTTCAGGCCGGAACTGCATTTGCGAACGTAACAAACATACAGCTTGGCTACGATCTTCCAGCACCAGGCGTAACAGTGACTGTATACGACGCCCAGAACGTACTAGCACCAACAACATCAAACACTGAACTTCTGGCCACCCTGACATATAGCGGGCCTCTGCTAGCGTATAAGGTGCCACAGTATAATTTCTACGTCGCACCAAATGCTATTGCTAGTGGTACAAAAGTGGCCTACACGGGAGAGTCGACAAATGTTAACTTCGCGCTAGCTCCGGACAGCAGCATCAGCAACTTAGTGAGGGCAGAGTACTTCACATATACAATTCCTGAAATAACGGCGCCTAGCAGCACAACCCCGAATGCCAACGTAATACTCGGCATAACCAACTCTTCGGCGATACTCTCAAGCCCGATGTACTGGCTGAACATGAGCAATGCCATGAGCTGGAACAACGCATTGGAGTACAGCACCAACACCCAATCCACTCTGCAGACCGTGAAGGCAGTCACAGGCTTCAGGACCGAGAGAGGCTCTGAGGTAGGGCCAATAACGACCACTTCAGTGGCATACGACATGGCGAAGAGCGTAGACACTTTGCAGTTCCTTGTAGGGCCTGCGAACGTATCAACCTCCACCACAACGCATGTCTACGGTCCTTATGGCATAGGCCAGGCAACGAACATACCTAACGTGACAATAAGCAACGTCACGGCAAGCTGCGCATTCACGACAAGCAGCTGCAACATAACGGGCCTGAGCAACCTGACTGCAACGCCATCAGCAACACAGGCGATAACTGCGGTATCGCTGAACACGGCAAGCACACCTTTGGCAGTACTTGACAGCGCTGCAAACCCTGCCTCAACATTGATAGTGGTAGGAAGCAAGTACGTGAACAGCGTCGCGGGACAGATCTTCTCGCAGAACCCAAGCCTTGGCAGCAGCTTCGGACCGAGCTCTGTGATAGTGCAGGCATTCGGAACGAACAGGATACTGGTTGCGGGCTACACTGCGAACCAGACTGTGCAGGCCGGGAACGAGTTCATACAGGACTTGCTGACAGCAGCCGGAAGCTCCTGAACAGGGAACAGTTAAGCTTTGGACGAAGAAGCCCTTCGGGGCTTCTTCCTGTTTTTTTTGTTTTTCATGGCTTTAGCGCAAGCCGGGCTTCTTTTTCCTGATTCAAAACTGTCGTCGAAAAACTCGTATTCTTTGAGGGAAAAAATTACCTCGATGAGCAAAAGCTTAAATAGGCTTGTTGCATATTCTAAACGAAACCCGTGATCCAATGCGAGCGCATATCCTACTCTTCCCTGTGCTTCTTCTATTAGTGACAAGTGCAAGCGCCTACTCCACTTCGGGAGTCAACTCACTGCTCCAGGGCTACGGCGTGCCCAACGCGATAATAAGCACGTTGCAGTTCGTGAACATAAGCTACGCAGGCCATGGCTATGCTGCTCTCTATTCAAGTGCCACAGGAAGGCTGCTCTTCGTAGCCAACCTGACCGGCAACTATTCTATAGTAGTAAACCAGACGAGCATCTTCAACATAATAAGGAATTATACGGAGGAGCAGGCTTTTGCCACAGCCAACTTCCCAAAGCTAAAGGAACTGGTCTTCAACTACACCAATTCCTCTAATGCACCGTTGCACGACTGCCTTGTGGAAACAGGACTTACCACAGGCGTAAGCTGCACAGTCCAGAACAACTGCCTTTCATGCCAGTCCGTGCCGAGCTGCGACAAGATCCTTTATGAAACGGACGGCTCTTCCGGTGCCTTCGGCAAGGGCATCGCATCATTTTCAACCACATACCCTACCTATGTCTCTAACATGAGCACCTTCAACTCCAGCATCGCTACGATAAACAGCAGCAACGCGCAGTACAGGCTCCACGACATAAACACTGCTGTTGCCAACATCTTCAACCTTACCAAGGGCATGCTCACAAACGCCATCTTTCCGCTGCCTCCGAACGTTACAAACGCGCAGCTGGGCTACTGCACCTACTACATGAATTATTCTTCCTCATCACCGCCATGGTACTGCCAGAGCATAGGCTACTGCGGCCACCTAAGCTTCAATTCCACGGCAAAGAACGGCGTAATCTCGTATCTTTACCACATAAGCACCCAGCCGCTGCAGGACCAGCAGGTCATGAGCATAGCGAAGAACGCCACCGCATCGACAGACGTATACGTGCTCCCGATACTGGAAAAGCAGAAGACAGCCTCATTCAACACGATAGTCAACACCACACTTGTGAACTACAGCTCGCTGGTAGGAGGGGCTTCGGCACTGCTCGGCCACGTGAGCAACGCAACGCTGCTCGCAAGGCTTGAGCTATTGAGGAATGCCTACGCCAACTTCACCTCGGACTACATGCTCATGAACCTCACCGCGGAGAACAGGAGCCTTGCCTCGATGGTGGCAAACGTGTCGCAGCTCTACTATCCTCTTAACAGGACATATTCCTACATGCTATCGCTGGCAAGGAACAACACGAAGCTGCTCCTTGAGGCGCAGTTCAACAGCAGGGTGCCAAGCCAGGGCCTTTCAGGCGCTTCATTTGCGGAGCTTAGCCTCAACAGCCAGATATCAGGCAAGGTAAGCAACGTGAGCTCCACAGAGGCAGGCCTTTCAAGCCTTTCAAAGGAGGCAAAGAGCCTGTATGCGGCATCGCTGCCTGGCATTGATATGCTGAGGAGCATTGACGGGGCCTTTGCAAGGAGCCTTTCCAATGCAATGCACCTGCAGTACAGCTCTGCTGTCTCCCTTGTGCCCCTGTTCTCCACGTTGCTCTCATTCATAATAGGGCTCATACTCTTCGCAGCGCTGGCATTCTTCTACTCCAACATGAAGCTGCACCGCAGACTCAGGCTCAACAGCAGAACTAAGAAGAACTGGAGGAAGCTCTTTGCAATTGCATTGATCCTGATAGTCATCTACATGGCTGCCACGTACCTCCTTGCAAGCTCTGCAAATGCATTTACCCCGATAAGCTCGTTCCAGAGCGCGGTAAAGGCATCACCATATCTGGCGATAGCGATAAACGGCACCCCGAACATCAACACATACGAATGCGCAAGC
>JAJZEU010000124.1 GCA_021805625.1 Microcaldota archaeon | reverse complement strand
AAA
Organism: Microcaldota archaeon; assembly: GCA_021805625.1. Classification (GTDB taxonomy): domain Archaea; phylum Micrarchaeota; class Micrarchaeia; order Micrarchaeales; family CABMGC01; genus JAJZEU01. Next base: position 3,227 of record JAJZEU010000124.1, on the reverse strand, counting down.
CCTGCCCCAAGTGCTTGATCCTAGCATAATGAGGCCGGGCAGATTCGACAAGATTATATACATGCCGCTGCCCGATGCGCATGCAAGAGAGCTTCTCTTCAGGTATTACCTCAGCAAATTGCCGATAAGCGAGAGCATCGACTACGCAAAGCTGTCAAGCATAACGAACAGGTTTTCTCCCGCAGACATAAAGAACGTCTGCGAGGAATCGGCAAGGGCAGTCGCCGACATTGCCGTAACGGAGAACAAGATGCTCACAATGTTTACCGGCGACATAGTTTCGATAATAAAGAAGACAAAGCCCTCAACATCCTTGGCACAGATCGATGAGTACAACCAGTTTAAGATGGATTATGAAAGAAGGACCCGCCAAGAAATGCATGTAGAGGACGAGAACGCCGTAACTATAAACGATGTTATCGGCCTTGATGATGCCAAGAAGGCGATGTACGAGGCTGTCGAGGTGCCGATACTGCACCCCGAGCTTGTCAAGAAGTACGATATCAGGAATATAAGGGGCATTTTGCTTTTCGGTCCGCCAGGAACAGGAAAGACGATGCTCATGAGAGCAGTCTCAAGCGAACTCGGCGACGTTCATATGATAACCGTATCCGGGGCAGACATCTCAAAAGCTGGCCTTGAAAAGGCAACAGCAGCAATCAAGCAGGCTTTCGACAGGGCCAAGGAGAATGCGCCATCGATAATCTTTATAGACGAGATAGACGCCGTTGTCCCCGCAAGGGAAGGCGCCAGTGAACTTGGGGTTCAGCTTACCGGAGAATTCCTCGAAGAGCTTGACGGAGTAAAGGAGCAGTACAATGTGGTCCTGGTAGCAACTACGAACAGGCCGGATTCAATAGACCCTGCCTTACTGAGGCCCGGCAGAATAGATAAGCTGATCTTTACACCGCCGCCCAACGCTGCAGGCAGGATTGAAATCTTCAAGGAGAACCTTGCAAAGGTTCCGCTTGACGAAGGAGTAGATTTCGAGAAGCTCGCCGCAAGCGCGGCAGGATTCACAGGGGCAGACATAGCGAACGTGTGCAGGCAGGCAAAGATGGACACCCTCGAGCAGAGCCTTAAGGAAAACAATGAGGTAAAGATAAGCATGGGCACCCTGTCTAGGATAATACAGGCTACTCACCCTTCCGCTCCTACGGTGGTGATGGGGAAGTACCTCTCGTTCCTGTCAAGGTACGGGCAACGCTAACGGGTGCCGTACAAAGGCAGGAAGAGATAGTTTCCTGCACTGGAAGCAAGGTTTATGATTATGCTTGGGTAGATGCCGAAGAAGAGGATAATTGCAAGGCAGAGCACCACTACCAGCATAGTCGGAGCTCCCATTCTGAGCCTCTTTGCACCTGCTTTGTTTGTATATGCGGCAACCATCACCCTGGCATAGTAGTATATCGAGATAATGCTGTTCAGAATGCCTAGCAACGCAAGCCACAGCATCTTGCCTGAAATTGCCCCTGTAAAGAGGAGAAACTTGCCTATGAAGCCCACTGTGAACGGCATGCCTACAAGCGAGAGCATCATTATGCTCATGGCAAACGCTGCAACCGCGTTCTCGTTTCCAAGCCCTATGAAGTCGTCTATCATTACTCTGTTCCTCAACCCGAGCCATGAGACTATCGCAAAGAGCCCTATGAATGCAAAGGCATGTGCAAATATCTGCACGAGACTGGCAGTTGCGCCGAATTCGCTTGCCGCAGATAACCCTATAAGGATATAACCAGCCTGGGATATTGAGGAATAAGCCAGCATGCGCTTGACGTTCTCCTGCTTCAGGGCCAGAAGGTTTCCGTAGAACATCGTTGCCACAGAGAGAATGGCTATTACATATCGCCATGACGAAGCATAGCCGGCAAACGCAACCAAGAAGACGAGCATGAGGGCTGCAAAGCCTACTTTCTTGTTTATGCCTCCAAGCATGGCGGAAGCGTATGCAGGCGCTCCTGAATATACATCAGGTATCCACACATTGAATGGGAACACCGATGTCTCGAAGCCAAGGGCAACCACGAAGAGCCCAAGGGCAAACGCGAGCATCGCACTCTTCTGCATGCCTGCACTTGCCAACCCGATGCTTCCTGTGGCTCCGTAGAAGAGCACGAGCGCAAACGAGAATATGGCTATCGATATGGAAGCCATTATGAACATCTTCATTCCCGCCTCCAGGCTCCTCCTGTCAAGGAGTATCATGAATACGCTGGGCAGCGTCATGAGCTCAATGCCTAGGAAAATAGTCACAAGGTTCACGGAAAATACTACAGCATACATTCCTGCAATAACGAATGAACCGAGCAGCGCAAAGTCCTCGAACTGCTTCTGGTAGTCGAATGCGATAAAGTTTATGAAGAGCATGCCTATCGATAGCAAAAGCCCAACGAAGAGCGAGAAGGGGTTGAACGAAATGAAGCCGAGCTTCACAGCAGAATAATTTACAAACATCATGTATGCCAGTATTGCCGCGAGTGCTGCAAGCAGGGCAGAATTGTACGCGAACTGCAGCTTCCTCAGGTCGGCTATCCTTATCGCTATGTTGCCTGCAATGAGCAGCGCAAATGCAATTATGAATGCTTCAAATATCATACCAATCCACCCGCTGCATTGAGCAGGAAATATGGGAGTATTCCGAATGCGAGCACGAAGGCGATCATTATAGCTATTGCAGCATAGGCGCTCCTGCTTACGCCTGCAATAGTCCTCATCTCGTCGCTTGTGGAGAAGAACGACCTCTCAAATACCCAGAAGAGGTATGCGCCGTTTATGAATACCCCAGCAAGCGGCAGTATTCCGATGAGACCGAAGCTCTTCACGCCGCCTAGGAAGATGAGGAATTCAGTTATGAAACCCGTAGTAAGGGGCAGGCCTATCGCAGCAAGTACTCCGAACAGGAATGCGTACGTGACTATCCTGTTGCTGTTCACTATCCCCTTAATGTTGGCTATCGTTGTAGTCCCGAATATCTTCTCTATCACGAAGGCCAGGGCGAAGAGGATCGATATGATGAGAGCATGGCTCAGCATGCCGAACAATGCCCCTTCTGTACCAAGTGCATTTAGCGTGGCTATTCCAAAGACGATGATTCCCATCTCTGCCATACTCAGGTATGCGAGCATACGCTTGAGCTCCTTCTGCGCCATGGCAACCAGCGCAGCATAAATCACGGAGAATACGAAAAATGCCGCTATGTATGTGCTGTACTCCTTGGCAACAGGCAG
>JAJZEU010000130.1 GCA_021805625.1 Microcaldota archaeon | reverse complement strand
ACTAGCCTCGAACAGAGCCGTCTTTTCAGTACAACAGCTATCGAATCTTATTAGCAAGCCAAGGGCAATATCCACCGTATACTTATCAAGGCTTGTAAAGAAGAAGCTTGCAATAAAAGTGATGAAAGGCAATATCTCTTTTGTTGACGATCCTTTTGTAATAGCAACCCAACTTGTAGAGCCATCTTATGTGTCGCTCGATTCGGCCCTACTGTTCCATGAAATCATACAGCAAGTTCCAAAAGCCGTGGAGTGCGTGACCAGCAAGAATTCATTAAGATATGAAAGAATGGGAATTATCTATCATAAGATCCCAGAGAGGTTATTTTTCGGATATCAAAGGTACGCAAAATCCAGAAGTTACGTATTTGTTGCAGAACCAGAGAAGGCAGTCGTAGATGGCATATATTTGAACGAGTACGGTAAGGCGGAACTGAAGGAACTGATGCCAAAACTCAACCTCATTAGACTTAGGGTATTGGCAAAAGATTTCAGTGGACGAGGAAGCAAGAAGATAAAAACAATGATTAAATGATAAATAAGGACGAACTAATCGAGATTGCGAAACTTATGGGTATGAGCCCTTGGCAGCAGGAAAAACATTATATCCAATATCTTGCGCTCAACAGCATTGCAGAAGAGACACTGGTCTTCAAAGGTGGCACCTACCTATGGTTTACTCAGGGACTTGGCAGATTCTCGGAGGATCTTGATTTTACTACATCTGAACCACTTTTACATGATGTAGCTGACAGGGTATCGCGTAGCCTTGCCCTTTTTGGAGTCGAGAACAAAATAAAACCAATAACCAATAATGAAACTACTCTTTCCTTCAGAATCAGTGCGAAAGGACCGCTCAATACTGCAAAGATAGACGAATGCGTCGTTTATGTGGAAATCAGCAAGAGGGAGCATGTACTAAGGAGGACACTCCCAGTGAAACTTGATTATCCATCGTATTCATTGCCTATCAAGACCATAGCCGGCATGGCACTTGATGAAGTAGGGGCGGAGAAAATCCGGGCAATCCTTACCAGAGAAAAAGCGAGAGACGTATATGATTTGCAATACTTGATAACTAAAAGGAAGATAAAGTTTGAAGAGGATTTGATAAACTTCAAGCTAGAATACTATAAAATGAAGTTCTCTGCGGCCTTATTCCTAAAAAGCGTTTCTGAACATCGGAGCTATTACAATAGAGAGCTTAAGAGCCTCGTTTTCGGTGAGCTACCTAGATTTGATGAAATAAAAAATACGATGTCGGATTGGATCAAGAAGTAGTCTTGCATTAAGAGATTGATACTGTTATCAAGAAGAGCGAGAAGTTACCTTGCTGGTGTGCGGCAATCTTTCCGGAAAGGTTAATCGAAAACACTGGGTGCGGTTGCGGTTTGAAAGCCCAAGATTCTAAAGCGTTTGCGTGCGAACACCGCACGAAAACCGCATACAAAGCATTAAAAGCGAAGTTAGACGCAGAGCTGCCATATCTGCCGAAACATTACTTGGTAGACATCCGCAAGCAGGTAACCGCGCAGTTCGCAAAGCGGTTCAAGCGCAGCCGTATCCCGAAATACGGAACCTTGAACAAGGGCTTTACTGAACAAGAGGTCAGTGCGTTCTTTAGGGCGATAGACAGCCCGAAGTCCCACCTGTTATTTTCATATCAGGCGCAGCTCGGCCTTCGCATAGGCGAGGCCGGATTAGCAGTAGAGTGGTGGTTTAAGGATTACAGGTTCCTTGAAGCTATCAATATAAACATCAACTACCCTTAGATTTATGGAAGAGGAAGAAAGAACCTTGCTTACGAACGTGCTTACTGTAATAACCATAATAGCTGGATTGGTTACCCTTATTGCAAGCATGGTCTTTGGCATAAACTCGTCTCTAAACGGCAGCAACCCCGCAACCCAAACACAAGTCCTACTGACTTGCTATGGCAACAACGCTATTACACAATACATCCTAACATTCGTGGGACTCTTATTGCTAGCTTGTGTGGTTCGCTATGTCTCTTCGCTGAAAAAGAAGAAGGTTACACGAACTCGAAAGCGTGTAAACAAGCTTTGGGTATTTTCTTGGATAATTTTAATAGTTGCTATCGCCTATGGACTTTGGCTAATCAGTATATACACCTGTGCAATACACTGAAAGTGAAAGACAAGCTAGATTTTAAGTATTTTCTCTGCGTATATAAAATGGGTTAAAATGGCCGAACTCAAAGACTTGTTATTCGCAGTCATAGAGAAGGGCGAAAAGGCGGAGGTAGCGAAACTTCTGAAAGAAGGGACTAACCCGAACGCCAAGGACACCTAAGGGCGGACAGCGCTGATGCTCGCATCAGCCAAGGGCGATTCGTTCAACAGAGCAAACAAAAGTTATACAGTGATTATGTGAGGATTCAAGAGGATTCTACAAATCCATTCGACCATCCAGGTATTCTTCGGCAAGAGATAATCTCCAACATTAAGTTGACCCCGCAGATTCGCTATAATGGTAAGGGCTTCATCTGCGCTCTTATCACTTCCAGATGTCCTGTCGACTGTGAAGACTGTATGTTTTTCTCCAATATGACCGAAAGCAAGAATTCGTATAATACGATGACATCACTGCGGATTTCAAACTTGATGAAACTAGTGCAGGATTCTAATACGGGTTACCTGTTGGTGTCTGGGGGTGGTGAGGGTTTTCTAGAACCAAACCTAATGTACCGAATAATTGAAGAAACAAAAGCAGATGTTACGTGGATGGTTACCAGCGCATTTTGGGCTAGGGATAAGGATGTTGCTGAAAAAGTTCTCAAGAATATGTATGACGCATTTTTAGGCGGGAATCACAAAGAGTGCGGCAGAAAAATTGTTTGCCGAGTGAGCTTTGACAAGTTTCACGTATGGGCACTTACTTTACCAAAACAAAACCCCTTACAGTATGTCGTGAATCTGATCAAGTTATTTGAAGAACATTATTCACATGAGGGGGGTTTTGTCCTTATGCTTCACAGTCTGCAAGGTGAAGAAACACTAATCGATGGGTTATGCAGCGAGATTAATGGAGAGAAAGTAGTTCGAGACTTGCCTTCCGATGGAGAGGTAAAAGTAACAGAATCCGCTATTACAATCAAATTAAAATCAGGCTATGCGTTTGAGGTAACGTCGGCTAAGTTGCTTTTGTCCGATTTGGCCCCAGATCTGCGTAATGAAGCAGAGTTAAAGAGAAAGATTACAATATGGGAACAGGATGCTTTCTGCAATGAACGAGGTAACCCTGCAGTAACTTACAACCCGGACGGCACTATAGGAACAAATATGCTTGTTGTCTACGATGGCCGAATCGCTGGTGGGTGGCAATCGGAGATGCCGGATGTTCCAATTAATGTTGATTCAGATGACTTCACGAGCGTTATGAAGAAAACACTTTCTGACCCTGGTGTTCTAGGAACCATTGAAAATGGTCTGGTTTACCGTTTCAATATTATTGATGAAGTGTGTCCTAAAGCAGTACTAAGAGCCAAAGCAGTCAATGTTCGTGACTATACTAGCCCGATATTACTGGAAGAAGACAAAATCAAGCTTTACTATACTGTTCGCGCTCTTCAGGATTTCATTGCTCACTCTCGCATTAGTAAGGAAGAAATGACAAGGTGGTCTGATGAACTCAAATCTCTGGTGAGTTTGAAGAAGAATGAACTCCAAACCCTGTACAATGATTCAAAGTACGATATAGTGCAACAGTTCATTGAACAAGAAAAGTATTTTGCTGAGTTCGTCCAACTCGTGAAACAATACACACTAAAACACGATTCTCGAGTTTTTCTTGACTTTTTCAAATCTCGCTCGAACATAAGCAAGAGAACAATAGACAAATGGCGATTGTTACTCAAACGTATCGTGAATTGCTGGTATGATATTTACTCATTTAATAAACTGGAATTGAATGCAATTGAAGAGATTGAACGAATACTCGATGAAAAAGTGCTTGGAGGGACAAGGATATATGAGGGATTAACTTATAGATAACTTAAGCAAGATGGTTATGTCGAATCTCGCTTGTTATAGCATGGATCATAGTTTGATATGAGGAGATAGGTAACTGGATGTCGTTGGGCTCAGGAATTTCATCTAATTTTTCCTTGCAATTGTTTTCCGGTCTAACCGTCCTGCCGAATGGCCTGAGAATATCTGAAGCTATCTCAAAAGTAGATTTGAGTTCAGGGATTGCTACTGTCAGAATCCTACTTTGAATCTCCTTTTCTATCAGCATTTGGATTGCTGTCGAAATATCCCTTAGATAGGTAGGTGCAAATTTCCAAGTGTTATCATAAGAACTAGGTTGGCCGGTCTGAATTGTTTTGATTATTCTGTTGAACGGTCGATCATTACTGAAATTAGGGCTGTATCCGAACGTCATGGATAACCTGAGAATATTGTATCCAGCACGAACTTTTCGAATATAACGTTCACCCATAAGTTTCGTCTTTCCGTATTGCGTTGGCGGATCTTCCTTGACTCCAAGTGTAGAAACATATATTACCCTAGAGTTGATGCTGTTTGCTGCCACTACCACGTTTTTGGTTCCTTCAAAATTAACTACAAGGGCATTTTTAGGGTACTCTTCACATACTTTTCTACTGGGGATTGCAGCAGCATGTATTATTAATTCCGGCCTTACAGTTAGGAAGGTTTGAATAACTGCCTTCTTATTAGTAATGTCGAGTTCTAGTAATTCTTCGAACAACTTGGTTTTTTGAAATGTGCCAATTAAGTCGTAGTATTTGCTCAGGTTCGTGAATATGCTTGCACCCACATATCCGCTTGCTCCTGTAACTAAAATCTTCATTTCAAAACTTTGTTTAATTTATATCTATGATAATTGGCGCATGGTCACTTGGGGCTTCGAGGCTTTCTACAGGAATGCGTTCTTCTTTATCTACCCATATTCGGTTTACCAGATTCAGAATATCTTTATCACCTAGGGCTAAATCGAAACGCAGGCCCTCGTCACGGTTAAATCCACCTCGCATGTAAGGCCACCACGTGAAAACGCGTTCTTGAGTTTTCGTTCGGAGGATGTCTTGCAACCGTTGTCCTTGAAGTTTCTTTAACCAAGTCCTTTCTTCAGGCGTACAATGGATTCGGTCCTTAAGTCCTTTTGGATCCCATACATCGCAATCATATGGAGCAACATTAAAATCTCCCACAACAAGAAGAGGAGGAGTTTGCGGGAGATTTTGCAGCCAGTTTCCAAACGCCTCCATCCAACGGCCTTTAAGCAGGAATTTATCACTGGTTCTGTCTTCTCCATTTATCACATAAGCATTAACCAATCGCAATCCTCCAACACAAGCCGATATTACTCTGGCTTCATCAGGCACAGGATTTTTTGGAAAACCGCACGAAACTTCAGAAAACTTCAGATTATTTTTCACTTCAGTCATTGCGTAAAGCTTATTTTTGGGAAAAGTCGTTAAATTGTGTTGTTTGGCTTGGCCCCGAATCAGGATTGCTACGCCGTTATAGCTAGTTTGACCGTAAAGTATTGAATAGTAACCGGCAGTGCTCAACTGGATTTCAGGAAAGTCTTGGTTAGTTACTTTAGTTTCTTGCAAGCACAATACGTCCGGTCTGTGGCGTTTGAGTAGTGCTAACAGCCTGGGTAGTCGTGCCCGTACAGAATTTATATTCCAAGAGATAATGCGCATAAGTAGTACTTATAATGATTGTTTATTAAAAGGTTAGGTTATGAAATCCCGCATCTTCATGCGTGCGGATGAAATAGGCCGCCACTATGCCCATTTCTTTCCCCAATTCCCTTATAAATGTATCAAAGGCAACCTATTTTACAAGTCTGCAAAAAGTCTGGGTGCGCAACCTTTTGGAAAGGTTGAACCAAAACACTGGGTGTGGTTGCAGCTAGAACTGCACCGTATCTGTTCATATTTCTGAATGGATGGGTTTTTAGCAAAGCCGCTATCGTAAGCTTTGCTCAAATATTCAATCCTGCTCATAAATTCAATTCGATAGTTCCTTTGAGTATTTTAGACCCGTTATGGGCCAAATCTTTATAATTATGATATCGAATAACCTATGATTAAATGTCTGATGAAACAACAATACTGGCTTATAATAAAATTGCTAATTTGTATAAATCAAAATATAGTTCTGAAAACTTTTGGAAAAAACAGTATGCAGATTTTGAAGGGCTATTAAAGGGAGAACACATAATTGATGTTGGATGCGGTTTTGGAAGGGATGCAAGACATTTTGTAAAAGATGGCTACAATGTTGTGGGAGTGGACGCATCAAAATCTATGATAAGTCTGGCTAAGAAATATGTTCCAAAAGCCAAGTTTTACATAAAAGATATGCTCACGATGAGATTTAGTCAGAAATTTGATGGTATATGGTGTTGCGCAAGTTTATTACATATAAAAAAGAGGAATGTTAGAAGTCTGCTTGATAACTTCAAACGTTCGATGAAACCAAATGGTGTTTTGTTTATCTCCGTTAAGAAAGGGAGAGGAGAGGAATATAAGACTTATCCAGATGGAACAAAGAGGTTTTTTGCTAATTACTTTGGGAGAGAATTAAGGGAAATAGTAAATAAAAATGGATTTAAAACAGTTTTGTTATACACACACAAAGATAAGGAAAACGGCACTTGGATATCGCTTTTTGCACTAAAAGATAAATAGGAGTTTGGCGTCTGTTCATAAATAAATAAATTATCATGCCTGCTCAGGAATTAAGATTTGTGAGCAGATTTCTGAGCAACGCCGCTATCGCAGATAGGATTATATACCTATTCGGAGAGAAGATTATGGAACAGCAAGATTAAGTTACAGCCTAATCCTTGCATACGGTGTTGATTTGAATTTCGAAGAACTCAGTGTAAAGCCAGAGATAGCTGCCGCACTCAAGCGGCTTAACATAACGGAACCCACAGACGTGCAAAGAGAGGCCATACCACTCATGCTGAGTGGCGCGGACGTCATAGTCAGGGCCAAGACAGGTACAGGCAAGACGCTGGCCTTCCTTGTGCCGATAATGCAGATGCTTGGCTCCGGTGCAAGAGCGGGCGAGTCCCGCGTACTGATACTTGCGCCCACTAGGGAGCTTGCGCTGCAGACAGCGGAGACGGCTATGAAGCTTGCGGGTCGCTCGCTGAACGTCGTGACTGTATACGGCGGAGCTTCAATCAATGCGCAGATCGAGAAACTCGACAATGGTGCAGACATCGTTGTCGGCACGCCGGGAAGGATAATGGATCTCATGGACAGGGGCGCGCTCAGCTTCGGTGCGGTTCGCTTCATGGTAATCGACGAAGCGGACATAATGCTCGATATGGGCTTCATAGATGATGTAGAATACATACTCGCGAGCACACCCAATGCGAAGCAGACGATGCTCTGCTCTGCGACCATGCCCAGGAGGGTATTGGACGTGGCGAAGAAATATATGAACGGCGCGAAATACATATCGGTTGGAGAGGAGGAGGACATAACTGTGGGCACGATAAGGCACATGTTCAGCATAGCGCACGGCATAATGAAGTTCCACATGCTCCTGTCTTACATCAACACCTACAAGCCCAAGAAGGCCATCATATTTGCCAGGACACAGCGTGAGACAGACCTGATCCATGACTTCCTGGTCAGGCAGAAGTTTGATGCGATTCTCATGCATGGTGGACTTACGCAAGCTACTAGGGAGCGTGCACTGCACAGATTCAAGCAAAATGCGCAGCTCCTGATAGCGACGAATATCGCATCGAGAGGCCTGGATATAAATGGCATAACGGATATCATAAACTTCGACGTGCCTGACGATCCGTACGTGTACGTGCACCGCGTTGGCAGGTCTGCTAGGATGGGTAAGGATGGCAGGGCGTTCACTATAGTCTCAAAGGAGCAGATAGGCACGATAGAGGACATAGAGATTGACGCCAACATAAGGATTGAGAAGATATTCCTTGATACGAAAGAATACGAACACATACAAGTTATGGCGAAGCGCAGTTATGGGGGCTTCCGCAACGGGCACATGCGGCGCCATGGCTGACTGAATGCATCGTGCAGGAGAAGGACACAATTCAAAACCGGGTTGGGTGACGGCAGGCCGCATCTTATAAATCTTCTTTTTTTGATGCCCGACGGCAGATAGCTTTTTAAAGCACTGGCGATTGACAAATTACGCAATAAAGTATTTATACTGCTGATGAGCCTATGAATCATGGCAATCTCGACGAAGGAAGCAGATAAGAGCAAGGCAGCGGACGTAATGAACATACTCGGGCTTGAGAGAGAGATGGACAAGGTTATGGGAAGGCGCTACAGTGACCGCGTGGTGCATGCCATTGGCAGTATGGGGAAGGTCATCGAGGAGGCCTACAGGCGCGGCTTGTCCGTGCCTGTGGGGAAGGCTGAAAACGAAAGCGGGAAGAGAAACAAGGAAAAGGCCGAAAGGCTCAGCAGAGTTTACGCAAGCCTTATCAAAGAATTCGAGAGGCTTGTTGAAGAGGAGGACGGACCGCTAAGGTACATTGAGGTCACGGACATCGATGATATAGAAAAGCGGTATGGCCTCGGTTTTGATCGGAAGGTGCACTTCGATATTGACACAAAAATGATTCCCACAGTCATAGGCTTGACGTCGCCGATGCCCTCGCCAACGCCGGCGATGCTACGTGTACAGATACTTAAGAAGACGGAACACAATATGGATGCGGCAAGGGAGATAGTCGAGAATATATTGGCTACCCTCGAGGCTAAGAAACTATTGCAGGGAATGGTGCGGCCTGACCAGATAATTAAGCCCGCAGGGCCAAGGAGAGGACGTTAAATGGAACTGAACTTGCAAGATAAAGTATAAATCTTTCAACTTTTTCTTGAAAAGAAGCAAACATATTTAAATATATTTGCACATAATATATATCATGCCCAGCCAGGAGAAGGTAGTGGTAAGGCAGGTTGGCAGGCCGAGCAAGGAAACCGCGGACGAGCTTGTGTCGTGGTTCTGCAGATCCCTGGACCTTGAAGACACGGACGTAGAGCCAAGAATGCTAAGAGAGATAATAGACGGCAGTTTTTCCGATGCAGGAGTTACGAGCAAGGAGCTTGATTCCGAACTTGAACTGCCCAGGAGCACAGTCATCTACCACCTCAACAAGTTCATAGATTCAGGCCTTGTGGTGAGGAAGAAGAGGAAGTACTACCTCAGGGCGATGAACATGAAGGGAACGATAGAGGAACTGCAGGACGACATGCTCAGGGAGTTCCAGCACATGCTCGAATTCGCGGACAAGCTTGACAGCATAATGAGCGATCTTTATGTCAGAGGAGAAGAAAGAGGAAAAGGAGAAAAAGGAAGAAGAGCCAAAAGGCAGCGGCGGTAGCAAGGCTGGCAGTGAAGAGCCTTCGCAGCCTGTTGACGAGGTAGCAGAGCTCAAGGACAGACTCCTTAGGCTTGCGGCTGAGTTCGACAACTACAAGAAACGTACGGCAAAGGATGCGGAGCAGGCAAGACTCGTTGGGAAGGCAGAACTCGTAAGGAAGCTTGCGTCAACGCTTGACGAGTTTGAGCTGGCAATCGATGCGATAGACGGCGGCGACAAGACGAGGAAAGGCCTGGAACTTATATACTCGAATATCCTTGATATTCTTGATTCTGAAGGGCTTTCGGTCATAGAGACAAACGGAAGGTACGATCCCTACAAACATGAAATAGTCCTTACAAGAGAGAGCAAGGAAAAAGAGGGCACCATACTAGAAGTGGTGAGGAAGGGCTACGAATTCAACGGCATACTGATAAGGCCCGCTTCGGTCATTGTGGCCAAGCAGGCTTCAAAAGAGGAAAAGGAGGAAAAAGAAGGAAAAGAGGAAAAGAGTGGTGAATGAAATGAGCAAAATATTAGGAATAGACCTAGGGACCAGCAACAGCGCTGCTGCGGTGCTTGAAGGAGGAAGACCTGTCATCGTTCCCAGCATGGAAGGGATAACGCTTTACGGCAAGGCTTTCCCGAGCTACGTGGCCTTCACCAAAGATGACCAGAGGCTTATAGGAGAGCCTGCAAGAAGACAGGCTGTCGCAAACCCGGAAGGCACTGTCACTGCCTTCAAGAGGAAGATGGGCACTGATTACAAGTATAAGATACTGGGCAAAGACTACACCCCGCAGGAGCTCTCAGCAATACTTCTACAGAAGATAAAGAGGGATTCGGACGCATTCCTTGGTGAAGAGGTCAAGCAGGCTGTTATAACAGTGCCAGCTTACTTCAATGACAACCAGCGCCAAGCGACGAAGGATGCTGGAGAGATTGCAGGACTTGAGGTAGTAAGGCTGGTCAATGAGCCGACAGCCGCATGCCTTGCCTACGGGTTAGACAAGCTCAACAAGGAGATGAAAATACTTGTATACGACTTCGGCGGAGGCACCCTTGATGTCACTATCATGGAATTCGGCAAAGGAGTCTTTGAGGTGAAGTCGACGAGCGGAGACACGCAACTGGGAGGCACTGACATGGACAATGCGATGGTCGAATTCCTGCTCGGGGAGATAAAGAAGGTGAGCGGCGCAGATATAAAGAACGACAAGCAGGCCATGCAGAGAGTGAGGGAAGCTGCAGAGAAGGCGAAGATAGAGCTCTCCACAGCACTGCAGACGGAGATCAACCTGCCGTTCCTTACGATGGATCAGAACAAGTCCCCGGTGCACTTCACTTATACAATAACAAGGGCGAAGCTCGAGGATATAGTGCTGCCGATAGTGGAAAAGACAACCAAGCCGGTAATGCAAGCTATGAAGGACGCGAAGCTAGAGCCGAAGGACATAGAGAAGGTCATATTGGTAGGAGGCCCTACAAGAATGCCGATAGTGCAGAGGTACGTGGAGCAGCTTCTTGGCAAGAAGATAGAGCGCGGAGTTGACCCTATGGAAGCTGTGGCTTTCGGCGCAGCAATACAGGCTGGGGTGCTGACAGGAGAAGTCAAGGATATAGTGCTGCTGGACGTCACTCCGTTGTCGTTCGGCATAGAAACGCTCGGAGGGGTCATGACAAAGCTCATCGACAGGAACACCACCATACCGATAAAGAAGACGCAGATCTTCAGCACTGCGGAGGACGGCCAGACGGGTGTCGATATCCACATACTGCAGGGAGAGAGGGCTATGGCAAAGGACAATATAGAACTTGGCAGCTTCATGCTCACAGGCATACCGCCGGCACAGAGAGGCATCCCTCAGATAGAGGTAAGCTTCGACATTGATGCGAACGGAATTCTTCATGTAACGGCAAAGGACAAGGCAACTGGCAAAGAGCAGAGCATGCAGGTCATAGCGCCGCACAAGATGAGCAAGGAAGACATAGAAAAGAAGATGAAAGAAGCGGGGGAATACTCCGAGCAGGACAAAAAGATCCTGGAGCAAGTGCAGCTGAAGAACGAGGCAGAGGGCTATATCTATACTGCGGAGAAGATGCTGAAAGAGAACAAGGACAGGATAAAGCAAGAAGACAAGGAAGCGGTGGAAAAGGGGATAGAGGAGCTCAAAGAAGCCATAAAGAAGGAGGATAATGAAGAAACAAAGGAAAAGTTCGAAAGGCTGAAGGAAGTGATGCAGAAGATGGGGGCCGATATGTACAGCAGCTCCCAGCAGGGCCAGGGAGGAGGGGGAGGCGGCGCTGGTCCGGGCCAGGGTCCAGAGGAGGGAGGAACAGGATCTGAAGGACCTGGTGGCGGAGACGCGAATGCAACCGATGCCGATTTCACAGTAAAGAAGTAGTGCTACGATGGCTGAAGATTACTACTCGCTCTTGGGAGTACCAAAAACTGCCAGTCTTGACGACATAAAGAGGGCCTATAGGGACCTTGCGTTGAAGTATCACCCGGATGTGAACAAGACGGAGAATGCTGAGGAGAAATTCAAAGCCATAAATGAGGCTTATGCCGTACTGAGCAACCCGGAGAAGAGGAGGCAGTATGACGCTTATGGCCCGGAGCAGTTCGGGCAAAGGTACAACGCAGAGGATATATTCCGCGGCTTCAACTTCGAGGACATCTTCAGGGACCTTGGCATAAACGTGGGCTTCGGAAACTTCAGCAACTTCTCAAGCAGCAACGACATCTTCGACAGGCTCTTCTCCCAGGGCTTCGGAACGAGGAACCGCGGCATAGACGAAGGGCAGAGCATACTCTACAGGATGGACGTGTCATTGGAGGACGTGGCTGGAGGCGCTGAGAAGGGGATAATGCTCAGGCACGTCAAGAAGTGTGACAGATGCAGCGGCATAGGAGCAGAACCTGGATCAAGGATAATCAAATGCGATCACTGCAATGGCAGTGGCTACATGACGATTGTAAGGAACTCCATGTTTGGCAGGATGCAGACCACAACCACATGCGACAAGTGCGGGGGGACAGGCAAGGTATACGAGAAGCAATGCAGGCAGTGCCATGGCAAGGGAGGCGTCGTTGGAGAGGATAAGGTATCTGTAAAGATACCTGCAGGAGTAGAGGATGGCATGAGGCTAAGGCTCAAGGGGATGGGGGACTACAGCAGGGGGGCACCTGGTGATCTTTTCATAGAGGTGCACGTGCAGAAACACAAGCTTTTCAGAAGGGAGGGCAACGACATCTACGCTGAAGTCAGCATCCCCTTCTATGTTGCGTCCCTAGGAGGCAAGATCGATGCGCCGACACTGCACGGAACTACGAGCATAGAAGTGCATCAGGGAACGCAACCTGGCACGAAGGTTATTCTTGGCGGAGAAGGCCTCAAATCGTTTAGAGGCAGCAGGCAGGGCGACGAGATAATCACAGTAAATGTTTCGCTTCCAAAGAACCTCAGCAAAGAGGAAGAGGAACTCATGAAGAAATTCAGGGATCTGGATTCAGGCAGCGAGCATAAAGACAGGAACTGGTTTGGAAGATAGCCGCGCATTTTAGAGACCAGGGCAACAAGAAATGCTCTGGCCGAGATTTGAACTCGGGTTGCAGACTTGAGAGGCCTGCGTCCTTGACCGGACTAGACGACCAGAGCAGCGAGATAAATAGCCCGCTGAACCTATAAATGCTTTGCTGAAGTGAAGTCCTGGCGGAATTCGTACAAAATTATCTGTGTCGGCTTTTCGCTTTGCGGGCGTCTATTAGCTCCTTTTTTGCTCCATCAGCGCTTCGAGCTTCTTGCCGTATTCGAAGCCGCGGAGAAGACTGTACATCCCATAGAAAATGCTAAAGGCTGCTACTGCTCCGATGAATGGTGCAGAAGTTTGATTGCCTACATTATTGGATAGAGCATTTTCAAAAGCAATAGTGCCTAAAAATCCGCCAAAAGCAAAGGCAATGCCGGCTGAAACCTTGTACACAGTAGTCCCGAAAGACCATCGAAATAACTGATTATTCCGCTATTCAATATAAAGCGTCAGGGATTTTACACCCTGACATCCATTCTGTTTTTGGCGACAAAATGAACAGTAGAATAGAGAATCAAAAGTATAAAATTCCCACGCTTCTTAAACGAGTTGTGGAAGATATAGCAAAGTGCATCTACACAAGTGAATTCTGCGAGTATAGCAGTATTGATGTTGCAACCGCAATGATGGCTTCTGCAGTACAACATAGAAGTATAGACGCAACTTCACTCACGCCTAATCCTGACACAGTGTTTGCGCAAATAT
>JAJZEU010000065.1 GCA_021805625.1 Microcaldota archaeon | reverse complement strand
ATTATCTATAAGTCTCTCTCCGTGAACCCAACGCATATCCACCCCAAACCCATAACCTGTGTGAAATCAAAACTATAGTTTGCAAAACCGGTTGAAATCGATAGGATAAGCGCCAAAAACCGGTTGAAATGAAGTATATAATATATCCCCTTCCTAAAGACGGGGAGCCCGTGATTTGAACACGGGTCGCCACCTCCCGAAGGTGGAAGCCTAACCAAGCTAGCAGAGCTCCCCAGGAATCAAAGAACCACAGCGCCGTATTTCGTAATTAGCACGTCATCCTCTATCCTTACCCCCCCGAAACCATTTATGTATATGCCTGGCTCGGCGGTAAGTACCATTCCCTCTTTCAGTTTCTGCCTTACGCTCTTTGAGATTACTATGCCGTCATGGGTCTCAAGGCCTATCGAATGGCCAAGGCTGTGTATGAATGTGCCTCTGTACTTTCCTCCAGACGCAGAATTTATGTATTCCTCAGCGGCATTGTGCACATCAGCTCCATTTCTTTTTGCCTTCATTGCCTCTATGGCCCTGAGCTGCGCACCTTTTACAGTATTGAGCATATCCTTCATCAGTTCCGGGTTTTTTGCCCTCCTTTCCTTGAATATGAAAGTTCTCGTCATGTCAGCGCCGTAATTGCCAACTTTCGCTCCGGCGTCTATGAGCACGAAGTCTCCGGCCCTGAGCCTTGTCGAATCAGGAAAATGGTGCGGCAGCGCGGAGTTTTTCCCGAATGCGACAATTGTCCTGAATCCCATTCCACCCGCGCCAAGCGATCCCGCAATGTAGTCGAACTTTGACGCAAGCTCCAATTCTGTGATTCCCTCCTCGAAGCTGTTTTCTATCCCTGACAGCGCCTTTTTTGTGCTAGCGACCGCCTTCCTTATGGCGCGTATCTCACCAGCATCCTTTATTGCCCTGGCTTCGTTGAACGCATCAGATATATCCACAATTTTTCTCGGCGCATACACTTTTTTTATCGAAAGATAAGCGGTCATCGGCAGGTTTGCTCCGTCTGTTCCAACAACCTTTCCCGCGACCAGTCCCTTTATCCTTGCACGCAGCGAATGCGCATCTTGGTTATTTATTACCTCCAGGCCGCCGAATTTTTGCCGAAGGGCCGTATGGTATTCCAACGGATTTGTGAAGAGGTAAAGCTTGCTGCGTTTCACTATCAGAATATTGTCCTCGAAAACCCCGCTGGTGAAGCCCGTCAGATAAAGGAAATTGGGATCTCCATTCTCAGAGTTTACTAGCAGCATCTCGTCTATCCTGCCTGCGGAATCGAACACTTTCTTTACCCGTCTTAACATCTCATTCATCGATAGCACTCTTCAGCGTCTTCATTATCCCCTTCACATTCATAAATATGTTTGTATATTCGTCTCCCTCCTTCAATTCCCCGATTCCTGCCCATCTGTATGCGGAGTTTTCCAGGTCCAGCTTTACAACATTTGTATCAGACCTGAACACGTAGAATGTATTGTACCATCTGCCTTTCTTCCTTACGGCATCGGTAATGCTTGCTTTTAGTGGTTTGCTAAGCAGCTTCAGGTGGTTTCCGTTTATCCCCGTTTCCTCAAGCACCTCTCTGTATGCGGCATTTAGCGGTGCCTCTCCCTTCTTGAGCCCTCCGGTAAGGAGCGACCAGATGCCTGGGTTTGACGTAAACGGTATGTTGCGCCTCCTGAGCAGCAATATCCTCTTCTTGTATATTATTGCTACTGCCACCCCTGGCTTATGTTCCAGCTCCGCATTGCCCCATTTTTTCAGCATAAGTGCTAAATACGCAAAACAGCATAAAATACCATAGCGTGGCGGTAGCTTTGGAAGCTCGGGAAGTTGTGGGCACAGATACAGAGGTTGTAAGGTCGCGCCTGGTCTACAGGAACATGCACGATCCTGCAATGCTCAAGTACTACTACAAGATGCGCACGATAAACCTCGTTGACAAGGAGGAAATAGCGGGCTCAGCGCCTCCAGACCTCTTTATAGGGAGCTTTGGCTATCCTAAGGTGTTCATAGGTCCGATGCTGCCGCCGGTATTCGGGAATACAACCATATTCAGCATGCCGGAAATGTGGGGCGGTCTTGACATCCCCAAGATAGTGGAGTACAGATCCCTTCTGGTAAGGGGCATGCACAAGGCGGATGTGCACAACGTGGAGCAGGGAAGGGTGGAAGAAGTGGTAAGGGACTTCGCGCTTGCCGGAACAAATGCCGATGCGGAGATGATTTTTTCAAGGAGACCAAACCTGAGGGTAGCGTTCGACGAGAATTCGCAACCATTCGGGCCGAGCGCGCCTCTCAAAGAAGTCGATGTCGGCAACATACCCGCAAATCGCGACATGGAAAGCGCATATTCGGATACGGACATGAACGCTACCGAGGCATCCGTAGAGCTGTACCAGAAGGGCGTTCCAGTATCAAGAATACAGCGTGCCCTGTCCGCGGGGGTGCTTGGCGTTGGACGTAGAAGAAAGTTCGTGCCAACGAGGTGGAGCATAACAGCTGTAGACGATGCGCTGTCAAAGGCAAATCTCGAAGAGGTAAAGACCTACAACACTATCGACTCACTGATGGTGTACGAAGGCACTGCGCTTGACAACAGGTGGCTGATACTGATGTTCCCTGGCTCATGGACCTACGAATCCATAGAAGCATGGCACCCAAACACGAGCTGGAACACAGACAGCAAAAAGATCGCAATCTATGGCTCGCACGAGTTCTTCAAGGGAAGGAGCACCTATGCCGAGATAGGAGGCTGCTACTACGCGGCGAGGCTCGCAGTTTCTGAGCTTTTCAAGAGGATAAAGAAGCAGGCAACGGTCGTCATACTCAGGGAAGTGCATTCCGGCTACATAATGCCGGTTGGAGTATGGAATGTAAGGGAGCACGTGCGGGAGGTGCTCGGAACGCAGCCTCTTCGCTTCCATGACATACACGAAGTGATGGAACACGTCAAAGCGAAGATGGACATACACCCAAACAGTTGGATACAGAACAGCAGGATACTCAGGGAGCTTCTTCTCCAAAGGAGGCTCTTCTCATAGGTTATGCATGTGTTGCATATAAGCAAAAGCATGGCAGATACGGGAAAGGAACGTACCAAAAAGGCTTTGGGATGAACAATTCATAGCCCACAATTCCACACGCTTTAACGATGGGTTAGGGCGAACCGAAAAACAAATATAAGATAACAATATAATATATAATACGATGGCCATAATGCAACTGACACAAAAAATAAGGATTTTTCCCGACAGGGAACAGCAAACATTATTATGGGTGCTCTCGGAAAAATGCAG
>JAJZEU010000082.1 GCA_021805625.1 Microcaldota archaeon | reverse complement strand
AGTTTGCAAGGGCTGATGCGATAAGGAGGGAGCTTAAGGAAAAATACGGGGTGCTCCTTGAAGACACTGAAGAAGGTACAAGATGGTACCTGCAACGCAATTAGGGGACAGGCGGAGATTCAAGATGCCCTGCTGCCAGGTCCCTTGAGTCAAGGCTCGCCTTCAACTCCTGGTCTGACGGGCTGGTATTAGAGCTCTGAGCAGGCATTTCTTCCGATGCTGCATGCTTGAACTTGCCTCCGCGCTTCTTCTGCCTGCCCATCTTGGCATTGGCAAAAAGGATCCCCATGTCTTCTTCGAACTTGGAATCCATCCACGATTTTATGTATACCGCTATGTTCTTCAGCGGCTTGGAGAATCTGTCTGTGAAGGAATATGCGTTGTTCTCGTGCTTCAGCAATCCTACGCTGACGCCGTAATCAAGGTACCTCTTCCATGTTGCCAGCGGCAGGTCCTTGCTGCAGTCCTTGAGCCTTACCTCCCCGCTCTTTTTCACTTCCTGAAGCGCTCTTGCGAATCTGTATGCCTTTGTCTCGTTGTCGAAGTAGATTTTTGCAATCTCCTTTACGCTGGGGCTCTTCAGCTTCTCCTTCAGCGGAGCGTCTTCGAATTCCCAGTATTTGATTGTCATGCGATTATCCTTTCTTCGTGGGAATATTAAACCTTACTGTAAACAAGGGTTACGACATCGCCATCCTCCAGCACGTGGTTTGGCCCGCAGACTTGGTTCCTGAACTTGGCGCTTTTTCCGTTTACAAACGCATACCTGAGCTGGGCTGCGGTATCGGAGTGCAATGCCCTTGCAAGCTCCAACACTCTGCTCCCCTTCTTCATTATCATGGGCTTCTCGTAGTCGGGCTGGCCGTCTTTAGGCTTGAGATATACGCGCTCCAGCTCCAGATTCTGGAAGATTGCATCTTTTAGTTCTTCTATATTCCTCTTTTCGAGCGCGCTGGTCTGTATTACAGGCATGCCTATCTTCGCTTTGATCTCCCTTACCAGCTCCGCGGGCTTCTCCACAAGATCTATCTTGTTGGCCACAACAAAACCCTGTACATAGACGTTGTTCTTGGTAAGGAAATCGAAGAGGTCATCGGCTGTTGAGTTTTCCCAAAATATTACCTTTGCATTGTAGATGCCGAACTCGTTGATTATTGGCACTGCCTCCTCCTGCAGCGGAGTTCTGTTGCCGTTGCTTATCATCTCTATGCCCCCGCTGCTAACCTCCTCCACTTTTATTTTTGGTTTGCCCTTGTTGACCTTTATGCCGAGTTCAGAAAGCTCTTCGATTATGTTGAATATGACGCTGTAATCTGTTGCGGGCACAACAAAAAGTACGAGATCTGCAATTCTCATCACGCTGCCAAGTCTTATGCCTCCCCCTTTACCTATGTGCGAGCCCTCTATCAGACCGGGCAGATCGAAAACCTGTATCTTTGCACCCTTCCACATTAGCATCCCAGGTATGATGCTTACTGTAGTGAAGGCGTAGTTTGCGACTTTTGAGTCCACCCCAGTCAGAGCATTGAGAAGCGATGACTTGCCTGCATTGGGCGGACCGACGAGCACCACTGTTCCATCGCCACTCTTCCTTGCATTTATTCCTATGCCCTTCTTTCCGGATTTTTTGTTAAGTTCCTTTACCACAGTCGCGATCTTTGCCCTGAGTATCCCCAAGTGCTTGTTGGTGGCCTTGTTATATTTTGTGTTCGAATATTCTTTCCTGAGCTCTTCAAGTCTGCGCTGTAGTGGGTTCTCTTTTTTTGTCTTTTTTTGCTCTTTTTCTACCATAGTATCAGTGTGGACCGCAAAAACAAGTTTTCCATGCCGCAGTCGGATTTTATATAAGCTAATACAATTATTTATGTACGTAAATAATTTTTTATCTTGCTTTTAAATATGTATGTCACGTATATTTTTAAATGTTACTAAGTGGATAAAATGGCAAAGAAAAAGGGAAAGAAACAAAGAAAGAGGTAAGTAAAGAAACTTTTGTTGTTTTTTCTTGCTTTTTTTTGATTTATGCTTTCTGCTTTTTTATACATCCACACCGGGCATGAATTTTGACATATTCTTCTTGAAATTCCTGTCTGTTTGGAACCTGCTTATGACTTTTTTCATCTTGGCGAAATCGGAAAGCAGCTCCCTGACGTCCTTTTCCATGGTACCGCTTCCCTTTGCTACCCTCCTTATTCTGCTCTGGTCATGCATGAGGCGCTCGTCCTCGCGCTCTGCTTTTGTCATAGAGCCTATTATTACCTTGTACTTCTTCAGCTTCTTCTCGCTCTGTTCCACCAGTTCTTTTGGCGTATCGACCATTCCAAGCATGCCTAACATGTTCTTCAAGGGCCCCATTTTCGACATGGCCTTGAGCTGCGTGTAAAACGTATCGAAATTTAGCTCCGTAGACTGCATATCTTCGGGCTTTATCTGCGCTTCCTTTATCGCATCCTGGACGTGCGTTATAAGTGTGTCTAGGTCAGGCATGCCAAGCAGTCTTCCAACATACTTCTTTGAATCATACAGCTCGATTGCGTTGAGCTTTTCGCCAACGCCGGCAAACGTTATGTTCACATGCGCCGCATTGACGGCGCTCAGTGCGCCTCCGCCTTTTCCTGAACCGTCAAGTTTCGTGACGATGACACCGGTAAGCTTCACTGCTTTGTCGAATTCGCTGGCCTGCTTGCCAGCAATCTGGCCTGTATCGGCATTGATTACCAGGAACTTCTCGTCAGGCTTGAACTCGCTTGCTATTTCCTTGAGCTCTGTTATGAGCTCGTTGTCCATCGCACTCCTTCCGCTTGAGTCGCATATCAATACCTTCTTGCCCCTAAGTTCTGCATATGCATCCCTCACTATCTTCTTGACGTCTTTTTCTCCTTTGATCCCAAAGAAAGCGACGTTCGCCTGCTTTGCAAGCATTTCCAGCTGCTCGTATGCTGCAGGCCTTGTGACGTCACAGCATATCAGCGCAGCGCTCACTCCCCTGTCCTGGTAGAACTTTGCAAGTTTCGCTGCGGTAGTGGTCTTGCCAGAACCGTATATCCCAAGCAAAAGGATTTTCTTCGGCCTTATTTCCGGGCTGTAGCTGCTGCCCATCAGCTTTATGAGTTCTTCATAAACAAGATTGGTTATGTAGTCCCTTGGACTTACTCCTGCAGGCAAGTCGGATTTCAGCGCCGATTCCTCTATCTTCTTTGTAAGCGCAAAGACAAGGCTTATCTCTACATCAGCACTAATCAGGGCTTTCTGCAGCTCCTTGTTGAACTCCCTTATGGTTTTCGCATCGATTATTGTGGCCCCTGAGAGTTTTGCAAGAGCCTTCCTTATGCCTTCTCCCAAATCCATGCGAACACGCCAGAATTATTCATTTCGGATGCATGATATGACGATGTCAGCCCTTCTCAATGTCCTTCATCATCTCAAGGTACTGCTTCTTCGTTATCTCTCCGCTGGCGTACCTTGCCTTGAGTATCTCTGCAGGCGGGGCGTAGCGGTATCTGTGCCAGCGCGGACCCCTGAAAAGCCAAATAAGGAACCAAACTAGGAGCACAAGCCAGAGAATTCCCCACAGCCATGGGAACCAGAACATGGCCATGAAGATGCTGCCTGTCACAATGCTGAACACGAAGGCTATGACCAATAGCACGATTATTGCTGCAAGAAATATCGCAAAGGGGTTGGTCATGATGGCACTTTATTGTGAGCATATATGAGCCAAGCAACCTTAAATATCTTAACGATGCAGTATCGGGTGTATTCGTGGGCTCGTAGCTCAGCTTGGTTAGAGCGGCGGTCTTATAAGCCGTAGGTCAGGAGTTCAAATCTCCTCGGGCCCACTTTTCTTGCTTTATTCAGTCCCTGTTGTACAGCATTAGAATCGTAGCTAGGAGCCACGATGCGTACTTGTTGGAGGGCATCTCTTTGGCATACTCCTGCATGTTCTTCCATGTGCTGCCCTCTGCTTCTTCTTTTTTTGCCTCGACGTATTGCATGGAATTGTACTTGCTTATCACGCCCTTAAGGAATTCTATGTCCTCTTGGGTCTTGTCTTTGCGATCCTTCCTGTAGATCTCAAGAATCCTTGACTTTTCTTCAGTGGTGGCATGCGTATATGCGTGGTGTATTATCAGGGTAAGCTTGCCCTCATATAGGTCACCGTATTGGTCCTTTCCTGATTTTGCGCCTGTTTTCATGTCAATCAGGTCGTCGTTTATCTGGAATGCAATTCCTGCAGATTCCGCAATGCGCACTATCTTCTCTATCATGTCAGGACCCTTTCCGGCCAGTATTGCAGCGAGCACCATCGGTCCCTTTACTGTATACTGTAGGGTCTTTCCATTCACTATGTCTATGTAGAAGTCTTCCCCAACAGCACCGGGGTCCCTTATGAGCTTCGTGAATTTCAGGTCAAGATACTTCCCGAGCGCAGTAGCATTTCCTATCTCGTTGTTGAAGACTTTGTATATCTTATCCCCTTGAGCGCCATATTTCTGGGCGAAGTTGTGCATAGCCTCTGCCATCGCATTGTGGAGTATGTCCCCGACAAGCATGGCTATTTCAGGTCCCACCATGCCGTGCAGCGTCGGCTTGCCCCTCCTCATGCTTGCGCCGTCCATTATGTCGTCGTGCACAAGTATCCATTCTTCGGAGAGCTGTATTATCGCGCCGAGCTCTATCGCCTTGTTAAACAGCTCCTTATCGCTGCCGTCGGAGAGGGAGAGAGCGGAGAGTATGAGCAGCAGCGGCCTGGAGTAGTGGCCCCTGCGCTTGGGGTATTCCTCGAGCAAATTGTACAGCTCTGGATTCTTCTTATAAAAATCAGGAATCGCCTCTAGCACCTTTTCATACACATGCTCTTTTACCTCTGTGGTGAATTTCCAGTAGTCCTCTGTTCTGTAAAGCGCTTTGAGTTCTGCGATCCTTTCTACGGACTCCCGCATAGCAGTGCTTGTCGCGTGTTTCATAAGTATATGAATCGTTTGGAAAAAGCTAAATCACTTGGTTTGCAATATGCATCCATATGGAAGCAAAGAGGAGAGATGGTACTAGCAAAGAATTTGCAAGAGAGAAGATCGTGGTGGCGGTCCTGAAGTCTGGAGGAGCGCTGGATCTGGCTAGAAACGTGGCTTCAGAGGTTGAGGCGTCGTTTTCCGGCAGGGATGCGGTGACTACTGAAGAGATAAGGACGACTGTGCTGTCCAGGCTCAAGATTGGGGCTCCGGAGGTATACGACAGCTGGATTGCCTACGACAAGGAGAAGAAGGGAAGGCAGTAATAGATAGCCGTGACGAAATACCGATGCACCGATAGCGTTTGCCGTATAGAATTGCACTTCACATTGTGAGCTCATGCACAGCAAGCCTAGCATAGTGAAGAGGATCGCCCTGGAGAGGATAGAGAAGCTCTTCGAGCTTGCAGCAGAGAAGGAGGCAGGCGGCGGCGAGGATGGTATGAGGCTTGCAAAGAGGTATACGCGCCTTCTT
Organism: Microcaldota archaeon; assembly: GCA_021805625.1. Classification (GTDB taxonomy): domain Archaea; phylum Micrarchaeota; class Micrarchaeia; order Micrarchaeales; family CABMGC01; genus JAJZEU01. The sequence continues at coordinate 8,381 of JAJZEU010000082.1, read as the reverse complement.
AAGAAGATAGGCATGCACTACAAGGTGCCTCTGCCGAAGCGTATAAAGAACGGCATATGCAGCGGATGCGGAGCTGTGCTCATTCCTGGGAGGAACTGCACAGTAAGGATGGCAAGTTCTGAAGGCTATGCTGTATACAAATGCGAATGCGGAAATGAGAAGCACATATTCTACAGGAGAAGCTAATTCACTTCGCCCCTATGGCATCCAAGACAGTGCTGATGAAAGTCTCGGCATTTTCTGAGCTCCTTGCGGTTACCACGTTCTTGTCCACCTCTACTGGGTTCTGGGAGTTTACCCCTTTGTAAATCCTGATCAATCTTTGAGATTCCTCATCCGGCGGGGCAGAGACTTTGGTGTCGGTTATTATGTTGGCCCTTGAAATGACCTTTATGGCATTGCCTATAGCGCCGACCACTTTTCCGGAAGCGCTGAAGTTCTTGATGAGATCGAGCAACGGCCTGAAATCATAGAGCTTGTAGGAATCTACTCCGGTGCCATCGATGAGCAGCAGCGCGCTGTAGTCCTGCACCTCAAGCTTCGATGCATTGACTTCCGGAATTGCAACAGCTCCGTGGACTCCGGTGCACGGACTGGAGGTATAGCTCGATATCACTGGTTTTACTTCCCATTTGTTCATGAGAAGCTTCGCCATTGAAAGAGTTTCATCCTTGAAATCTTTTGGAGGTATTATCACTGCAATCTTCATTGCAAACGCCCGTATTTACTTTGGCGCCAAGGCATAAATCATTATCTGTTTGCCTATACGCTGCCATTCTGCCTGGCGTAGTGGTGCCTTGCGAGCACGTATGCCAATGCTATCGCAGCTGCGACAAAGCCGAATGCGAGGATGTTCGCTATGGAAAAGAAGAGGAGCGAAACACCACCGCCGCCCCTAGTGGAGAAGCTCTGTGTGATGCCCAGGTAGCTAGCTGTGCCCCTTGCATAGCCATAAGGCAGGTTGTCAAGGATTACGGTTCCGTTCTGGGGATTGTAAGTCTGGTTTTGGGTATTGGATGTGCTTACCACGTAGACCGGCGCCACAGTCAATCCGAATAGGTCGCTTGATGATATCTTCACATTGAATACAGGCAGCTTCACAGGTATGTCTGATGGCGCAGATGCAAAAAACGGGCTCTTGAAACTCAGCTGAATTCCCTCATATTTTGCGCCGGTCAGATTATAACCCTGGTTTGCATTTATGAATGCGGTGCTGCCTACAGGCCGTGAATCTAGGTAGAGGTTGCTGGAATTTATCTGCGAGCCGTATGCGTTTTCTGTTATGAAGTGCACAAGATATTGCTTTGCGAAGAGCGCATCCATTGTTACAGGGCTTGTGAGAAGCAACGATACAGTTGCACTGGTGTTGCCGCTGCTCCAGCCCGTAAATGTGTAGCGCTCGCCCTGCGATACCGTTACGTTCGTTACCCTTTCAGATACAGTTACAAGCGTGTCGTTCGCGTACCAGCCACTTCCTGTCACGTTGCCGAACTGCGAACTGACGCTAAGCAGATACTGCGTCTGCCATATGGCGCTTATGCTTTCCGGTCCGGTTACGATGATGCTCCCGCTCTCGTTCCTGTTGCCGCTGCTCCAGCCCGTAAAGACTGCCCTTGCGCCTGTGCTTATATTGGAAATGTTTGTGCTTATGCCGTATGTAGCTGGGCTGCCAAGATTGTACCAGCCACTTCCTGTCGCAGAGCCGTACTGCGACGAAGCGTTTACGAGGTACTGCATATTCCAGCGTGCCGTTTCGGTTACATTGCTGCCCATCAGCACTGTGACATTATTCAGAGGGCCTGTGTAGGATCCGGTGCCAGAGCCTTCCCAGCCTGCAAATATGGCCCTTGCTGTGGCATTGACCTGCACCATTTCAGGTGCTGATATCGCTATGTTTGACAGCGCAATGTAGCTGGTGTTGCTGTTTATGTTTGCATACTGCGAATTCACAACAAGGTGGTAGCCGAGTGACCATAGCTCTGTGTGGTTCTGAGGCTGCGGCAAGCCTGAACCTACTTCGAAGTAGTTCACCTTGCTGCCCACTTCTTTTACCCCGTAAGGGTTATGCAGGCCTGTTGCGCTTCCAACTCCGTACCCTATGTAGGAGTAACCTTTAGGTACCTCGGTCTTGCTTCCTCCCACGTATGCAGAGAGGTTTTTGAATATCACAGGATGGATGTACTGCGTGTTTACACTGGAGTTGGCAAGCTCTCCGAATGCCACTGGCGTGTTTGGGCCAGAATCGGAAGCGCCGAGGTCAACGCTGCCGACTGTGCTGCCATCTAACACAAAGTACCACGTATTGCCCACAGAATAGAAAGAATATGTGTGGAACGTGCCGTTGGCGCCTGCGCTGCCAGCAGGCCCGAGCCTGCCGAGGAAACCCGAATTCTCGTTTGGAAGGAAGTACTCATAGAACCATTCGGCCTGGCCAGCATTTATGTATTCATCGTTGGTGCATGCTGTGGGAGTGCAGAATGAGGGGTAGCTTCCAGATGTGTTCTCAATGGTGTAGCCCATCTGAAGGAATGCGCCGTTTGAAAGCGTCTCCCCGACCCAGAATCCGAGGGAACCTGCCGAGGTGTTTTGGAGAATCGTTTGTATTGTCACCCCCGCACCATAGTTGTAGTTGACCTGGCTGCCCGCTCTTGCTCCGAACTGGAACCAATATTGGGCGCTTGCTATGTTTGCAATGGATATTAACGCAATGGAGAGGAGCAGGAGCTCATATCTTCTCATAATCCAAACCTATCTCATTTAGCCGTGAAAGAATTTTATTTCTAACTACGGAATTCACGCTCTTCCACTCAAGAACCGCGGGCTCTGGGGCGTTTGCGCTTCTTGCCAGGGTTTGTTCCAGCATGTCAAGGTTGTCGCTGCTGTCATCATTCATTATTGCGTACTTTGGCATTATATGGGAGAACGCGTAGCCCTTTTCCATTGCGAGCTTCGAGAACTTTGAGGGGTAGTGGTTGCCTCCTATGCCAATAACCACTTTGGCCATGTCTACTTCTTTGTCTGCGGTGAGCGTTGCAGACTCATATGCCGCTACTGCCAGCTTCCGCTGCAACTCCATGTTGGATCTTGTTTCATCATTTCCTCCCAGCTCGACGAAAAGCGAGGGTGTCTTCAGCAGAGGCCCGTGGTGCGTGGCTTCGTAACCCTTTTCTATCCGGACATCAAGCTTGCCAAAGCTTGCGAGAACTGCGAGCATTGATGCAGGGGCAGCCGTAGAGAGCTCTTTGGGCTTGCCTCCCAGCTCCGCCTTGCCCGCCCAGTTGCCCGTAGCGTGGGTTGTGAAGGCAGGTATGCCTTTGGCGCTGCTGTGCTTGCTCAGGAAGAATATGACTTCGAAGCCGAAGGAGTCTGCCTTCTCGGCACAGGTAAGCTCTGTTTCTATTTCCTTTACGGCTATCCTGTCATTTGCGAATGAGCCGCCCTTGTTTTCGAGCCCGTACTCTGATATTATAGCCCTCGCAGCAGAGGCCGAGACTTCGTCTTTCGTGGAATACACAATGCCGATCATGCAACCATGCGGGCTTCGTATCCTGAATGCCGTTCGTATATGTCAAATGAAGTTCTTATATTTGTTGGGGAGAGCCGAACGGGGTAAAATTGGCGGGAAGGCTGGAGGCGAGAGTCAGGAATGACGGAAGCGGTAGCCTATTTATTATTATTGTTGCCAATGGTATTTAGGGGGTAACATGTTCGAATTGCGAATAGACAATGCGAAATACTGGAGGGACTGCGTAGAATCAATAGTAAATCTTGTTGATGAGGGCTCTTTCAACATAGCGAAGGAGGGCATAAGCCTCAAGGCCATGGATCCCAGCGGGATAAGCATGGTTTCGTTCTTCATACCTAGCAAGGCATTCTCGAAGTTCGATATCCCGAAAAACGCCAGCGTAGGCCTAAATCTCGAAAACCTGAACAAAGTGCTTTCAAGGACCAGGGACAACGAAGCGCTTGTAATGAAAGATACGGACAACAAGCTTCTTCTTGAATTCGTGGGCAAAAATGGCAAGAGAAGGTACAGGCTGCCAATGATCGACGTGAGGAAGAATGTCGAGAAGGAACCAAATGTCGAATTCAATGCATTTGTGGACATTGCAGGGGATCCGCTCAAGGAGATAATAAAGGACGCGAGCCTCATGTCCTCATACATAACATTCAAGGAATCGGAAAACCAGTTCTTCATAAGCGCGCATGGCGACTCGGGAGAACTAGAGGAGTTCAACGAGAACGACGGCGAGATAATAAAGAAGATCAAGGCTGAGAAAGAGGAGGGCGCTGTCTTCAACCTCGAGTACCTGGAGAGCATAATAAAGGCTTGCCCGATTGGCAACCAGATAAACATAGCGCTCAAGACAAACGAGCCGCTAAAGGTAACGTACAATATCGGCGATGCCACGCTTACTTACTTCCTTGCCCCATACATGGAGGAATAGCTGGTACATCGCTCGGTGTCATCCTGAGGTCCGCTTATGGCAGAGAGCACGCATGAAGCAGGAATCAAGGACCTTGGCTTTTCATACAGATATCCTTTTTCAGCGACAGCAAGAGAAGCGATACAGGGCTTCGGCATAAGGGAAGTATCGCAGAAGTACCTGGATGCCGGTGCAATCAGGGTTCAGGAAGCAATTGAGAGCGGCACAATAGAGTTCGTCAACACCAGGTACCCCGAGCTTATGTATACCTACCTTGTAAGCTACGTCTATGCAAGGATGATAGTCAGTGCACTGAAAAGCCCGGACATTGTCAGGAAATACGCATTTGCTGAGGCAAGAAGGGCCGGAACGGCAATAGAGGGGGAACCTCCCGACGGGATAATAAGGGTTGCGAAGGACATTGCGCTGGAAACCGGCATGAAAGACGGCATGTTCTACGTCAGGTTCCAGGCTTATCTCAGGTACATGCCAAGGGGAGAGGAATTTGCGCTTGTAAGGCAGCGCCTAGGCGGAGGCTTGGTCTACCTGCGGAGGGAAAGATTCCTCAGGGTGCTTTCCAGGGCCATAGCCTCGAGGGTAGCAAGGGGCTTGCCTATAGATGCGAAGGAGCTGCCCAAGGAGGTATTTGAGAAGGCAAGGGGGATAAAAATGCCGGCCGTCAGTATAAAGACTGGAGGCATGACTAGAAGTTATGACTGGATAGAGAAGCTACTAAGCACTCCGATTCCCGATGTGAGGCACAGGACCGTCAATATAATCCTGGCACCATACCTCACCAATGTTAAGGAGCTTGATGCAGATGCGGCAGCGACGGTAATCATTGATTACATAGAAAAATGCAAGGAGATAAACCCCGACACCAAGATAAACGATTCCTACATTAGGTACCAGTGCAGGTATGCGAAGGCGAAGGGGCTTAAGCCGCTATCGCTGAAAAGGGCGAAGGAGCTGCTGCATGGAATAGTCAATCTTGAATGAGCCTATTTGCCGTCGGAAGCTGTGCATGTCTTCAGGTGCCCCAAGAAGTCTACGGGGCTACGTAGAGTCGACTGGTCGAAGTTGGGTAGACGATAAAAAAGTAGAGGGTGGGAACCATTCTGTAACAATGCTCACGTTGAATCTTTCGCTGCCCTTGATCACTTTTTTCCTTACCATTTCACTTAATTTATCCTCTACGATTTTCACTTTTCTTTCCGGCTTCAACGAAGCCTCATCAAGATCAATAACATCTATGACTTTCGCATTGTATGAGAAAACTATCCTTCCAGCCACTGATTTCTCATTTCTAGTCTTAATAGTCATAATTTTCCCTTCCCGCTCACAAATCAATAATATCGCATTGTATACAAGAATATATAAAGGTATTTATAAAGGTATTGGCGGGAAAGCGCACCAAATTCCTCATCCGACTGAAGTCAGAAGTTTCCTTGGGGCTATCTTATGAGCCTATTTGCCTTCGGAAGCTGTGCATGTCTTCAGGTGCCCCAAGAAGTCTACGGGGCTCTCGAAGTTGCTGCTGCAGATCCAGCAGGTATAGCCCTTCCTCTGATCAGTGCCGGTGTTTTCCTTCTTGGAATTTGCATGGAAGAGGCGCCCGAGAAAGTCCATTGCATCACCGCCTCCTTGAGTATTCCCTATGCGCGATGGCCGTGCTTATCGTTCCGCCATCATTCAGCTTCTTTACCTTGCTGTAGGCGTTCTGGAAGCTCTCTCCCGTTACGGAGACTACGAAGCCGTACTCCCCACTTGTAAGGAAGACCTTCTTCACGCCCCTGCACATAGCCATTGCCTTGGCGATCCTCTCCGCGTCGTTGAGCTCGGCGGGCTCCAAAAGGAGAAAATGCTCCCTCGCTTCTCTTCTGCTCACAGCCACATTGTTTGTCGTCACAACCCCACCTATGTTTTATGGTTAGTAGTGCCAGTGATTGTTATTGGATTAAAGAGAAAGAGGGGTTGAACCACGAAAAAAGAGGGGGAAAGTGGATTGTATAGATCACTGCGAAGAGCAAGCGGGATGGGAGGGGAATACTTGCGCTACCGCGTATTTTCTGTAAATTGCTTTTGCCCCAAATCACGAATTCAACCCTGAATAAAAGATATGTATTAGCAGATATATATACTTATTGGACAAATAGTTCTAATATACTGAGATAATCAAGATTTATTGCATATAAAAATATAATATAGAGATGTATTATGCCTGCATCTAAGAAAACCCAGGAATTTGTCGCAGAAGAGCTGCCTTACATGCTGCTTCGCTACCTCTACAAAGATGCAAGGGCGCCTCTCAAGACTCTGGGGAGGGAGTTCAAGATCTCATACCATACAATTTCAGAAGTGCTGAAAGAGTACGAAGAGAAGTATAACATAGCGTATACTCTGAGATTAAATGAACGCGCCCTTGGATTTGCAAGCGGCAGGATTATCACAATCAAGTTCGCAAAAATGCCCGACATAGGATTGCTTAAAGAGAGGTTCAAGAAGGACATCTTTGTGCAGGATGCCTATCTGGGCAGCGGAGATTTTGACTTGTTGCTTTATGTGGTTGGTTTAACAGAAATAGATTTCGACGGTTGGCAGGTTAAATTAAGAATGGATTTAAGTGATTACGGGCCAATTTTGAAAGTGTCGACGCAAACAGAGTACACTTGTGGTTTCTTCTCATTGAGAAATGAGTTGATTAAAGATAGTGAAGTGCTTTCTGATAACGAAAAGAAGGTTTTGCTGCTTCTCAACGAGAATTCTAGGATGAAGCTCAAAGATTTGATAGAGGCAAGCAAACTAAATCAGATGCGCGTAATATATCTGATAAAGAAACTCAAAGAGAGAGGAATAATAGAGGGGTATACAGCTTTGGTTCAAAATCCCGATAAAAGATTGCTTGTAGCATATACAATTACGGTCGTTTTTGTGAAAGAACACAGAAAAATACTTCTTAGATTCCTTGAAACAATAATAGGTGAGGATTTACATGAAGTGACAAATGATTATAGTCTAATGAGTAATGCTAATGGATCTTATGATGGTGTTTTTTTGTGTGCATTTGCAGATGGGGAGGTAGAGGCAAAAAAAGGAGCGGGGATATTAAATACACTGTGGGCTGCTGAGAACCCAAAAGTGGAAAAATCGATCTTGACAAGCCTTCTGGTAGGAAAGTGGCCTTTCCATCTTGAAGGCTATGAAAACCAACTCAAAGATATCACTGAGATAAAAAGAGAGCTACATTTGAGCGAGCATGTGTAGTGCCTGCTTTGCAATGGTTAATTCTCCTCTGTAATCATCTCTAAGCAGTGCTTTGTTCTTATTAAGTATAATTTTTGGACAGCCAGGGGCACTACCCCCAGTCGTAATCACGAAGATTGTCTTGTTTGAGTTCTTTAGTATTCTCATTTTTCCACGCCTGTGCAACTGCGCTTGCGCAGTATACGCAGATAATACATCTCAAACCTTTAAAAAGGTTGCCATTAAAGGCTTTTATGACCTTACCAGCCTATTTGCCGGCTGTTTCGCTGGCAGGAAGGTATTCAGGCTTGGAAAAGTCCATGGCGCTTGTGCCTGTGGGAAACGCGTGGCCGTTTGGGGCTGATACCGGCAATCCAGCTTCGTTTGCTACTTTGAGCAGCTCGAAAACGTCAACAATCCTTGCTGTGAAAAGCTCTGTGTAGGTTATGTTGCCCTCTGTTGTCCTCCTAACAGTGAAGGTGAGCTGCTGCAGCATGCCGCTCCTTGATACCCTAATCTTTATGCTACCCTGCTGCAAAATAGACTTCGTCCTATCAGATAATTCCATGACAACCAGACTGCAATGTCATTTTCAGACTGCAATGCCATTTGGCGTTAAACAAATATATAGGTATTGTTCTTATCTTATAAAGCATGGGCGAGCTGGGACTTGTTGTAGTACTTGCAGTATTCTCTTTGCTCATTCCCAGA
>JAJZEU010000132.1 GCA_021805625.1 Microcaldota archaeon | reverse complement strand
CTGGGCTTAGAGGCAGCTTCACAGGCGACGAAGTAAAGAGCATGATAGGGGCAGCTTTTGAGAAACATCCAGCAATCGCCAAATACCCATACCTAAAGTAAGGCTTAAATCCATTTATAGCAAAGCAATTATGGTGCTTCTGTGTTTGAGAGAGTTCGCGCTGGCTGGAAACTCGCTTCTGCAGTAAGAAAACAGGTATTCAGTGACAAAGTACTTCTTTCATACATGATAATCTCTTCAGCCATAATACTTTTAGAGGCGGCGCTGATATTCGGCACATTCATATTCATAAACATATCTGCATTAACGACTCAGGCATCGCAGTCTACTCCATCTGCTCAATCTAATCCTATAATCAGATGGGAGTTTATAGGCTACCTACTTCTGTTTTACATCGTATCATCGTTCACTTCCGCATATATGCTTCTCGCTCTCTTCATAGCGTTTAAGAGCTATGCTGCCGGGACCAAAATAAGCATGTCCCAAGCATTGCATCAGACCGCAAGCTACTCTACGCTTCTGCTAGAGTGGGCAGTGTTCTATTCCATAATAATACTTCTAATCAGGATCCTCGAATTGCGCTTCAGGGGAATAGGGGCAGCAATACTCGGCCTGATTGCGGGAGTGGCGCTCAGCATAGGTGTAATGTTCGCGCTGCCCGTCATATACGAGCAGCATGTGGGTCCAATCAAGGCGATGAAGACCAGTGCAAGCGTCTTCCTCAACCATTTTGGCTCCAGCGTTGGCGGAATAGCGTATTCGGAACTTTACGGCCTTATGTTTATTCTCTTTGGGTTCATTGTGCTGGGCTTAGCCGGCGCGACTACCAGTCTGCTTCTAGCGGTTCTCGGGTTCGTGATTATGATAATATTCATAGTTCTAGGCGTAACGATATCATCTACAACATCAAACGTCTTCAAGTTGCTGCTGTATGATTATGCCACAGGAAAAGGACTTCCCGCGTGGCTTGATGAGAACCTCGTGATAAAAGCCATAACCTACAAGAAAGGTCAGGGCCCTAGTCCTGAGTCACAGAAACTCTGAAATGAAACTCCGCACTCAAGTTTAAAGCATAGCGCTCCGCATGCCATAGCGCTCTGCATACCTAATGCTTAAATCCTTTGTTTGCAAATGCTATGCTGTGGTTACATGCCTTCATACGAGAGCGAGGAGCTTGTAGACGAAAAGACAAGGGACCTTTCAAGGGCCAGGCAGTCGCTGATTGAGGAACTGCAGGCGATGATGTGGTACGACGAGCGGATCAGCGCAACGAAGGACGAGAAGCTCAAGGGCGTGCTGGCGCACAACCGCGACGATGAGAAGGAGCACGCGTCGCTGCTGCTGGAGTGGCTGCGCAGGAACGATGCCCCTCTTGACAAGGAGCTGCATGAGATACTCTTCAAGGACAAGGAGCTTAGCGGGCTCTGGGACTGAAGGCTTAGTGCATTGAATGTACAAAGGGAAAGATGCAAACCCCTTCACGGGCATCAGCATAGATGAGGCTTTCAGCAAGACAGGGGCAAGCGTTAAAGGCCTCAGCTCAAAAGAGGCGGAGCTCAGGCTCGCGAAGGACGGCTACAACGAGCTTCCAGAAAAGAAGCAGAACTACCCTCTCATCTTCATCGGCAAGTTCTTCACGCCTGTGCCGCTGCTCCTCTGGGCTGTGATAATACTCTCATACATACTACGCAACGTTGCAGATTTCTACGTTGTCCTTGCCCTGCTGGTCTTCAATGCAGCGGTAAGCTTTGCAGAGGAGTACAGGGCAGACAGGTCAGTCGAGGCACTGAAAGAAAGGCTCAGCGTAAACGCAAGGGTGCTTAGGGATTCGGCGTGGAGGGTGCTGCCATCGAGGGAGCTTGTGGCGGGCGACATCATAAGGGTAAGGCTTGGCGACATAGTGCCAGCAGACGCTAAGATCATCGAGGCCGATGCCGCAGAGTCCGATGAATCCATGCTTACCGGCGAGAGCATGCCAATTGCAAAGAAGAATGGAGACATGCTCTACACGAGCGCAACGATGACGCGCGGCGAGGCGACATGCCTTGTCATAGGCACTGGCGCCAGCACATACTACGGCAAGACAGCAAAGCTCGTAGAGGAAGCGCGACCCAAGTCCCACCTAGAAGCCATGATAATGCACATAGTGAGATATCTTGTTGTTATAGATCTTGCTGTCGTTGCTGCGATGTATGTATACGGCACATTTGCGATGGGTCTGAGCCTGGGCTCGATCCTGCCATTCCTGCTCATAGTCTTCATAGCCTCTGTGCCTGTTGCCCTGCCCGCTACGTTCACAGTGGCTATGGCCTACGGTACGGAAAAGCTAGCCAGCAAGTCCATACTGGTCACAAAGCTAGATGCCATAGAGGAGACCTCTACCATGAACGTGCTCTGCCTTGACAAGACAGGCACCATAACCAAGAACCTCGTTACAGTTAAGGGCATATATGCTGCCACGGCGAGCGGAGACGATGTGGTAAGATACGCGGCAGAGGCCTCAAGAGCAGACGACAACGACCCGATAGACATAGCAGTGCTCGGGTATGCGAGGGAGCATTCCATCAAGCCAGGCAGGCAGGCAAGCTTCACCCCCTTTGATCCCTCTACAAAAAGGTCTGAGGCCAGGATCTCATCAGGCAGCGGCAGCTATACGGTGGCAAAGGGAGCCCCGCAGATAATAGCCGGACTCTGCGGCGGTGGAGGCAGGCAAGGAGGCACTCCTGCAGCCGCTGGCAAGGCCATGCGCGACTTTTCCGAGAAGGGCTACAGAACCCTTGCAGTGGCAGTAAAGCGCAGCTCGGCATGGAGCTTCGTGGGCGCGCTCGGCCTGTACGACGAACCGAGGCCCGACGCAAAAAGGCTGATAAGCGAGCTCGGCTCCCTTGGCATAAGGCCGGTTCTGCTCACCGGCGACAACCTTGCTGTCGCGAAGGAAGTGGCAGCAGAGGTGGGCATGAAAGGGAGCATAGCAGACGAGAGCACGCTATCAGGCAGCGAGGATGCGCTTGAGGAAGCTGCGCTGAAGGGCGTGGGCTTCGCCGGCATATATCCGGAAGACAAGTACAAGATCGTAAAGGCGCTCCAGAAGGGGAGCTATTCTGTGGGCATGACTGGCGACGGCGTAAACGATGCGCCGGCGCTGAAGCAAGCAGAGGTCGGCATAGCGGTTGCGAATGCCACAGATGTGGCAAAGAGCTCAGCTGACCTTGTGCTTACCCAAAGCGGCATAGAAGTTATAGTCAACGCGGTGAAGGAAAGCAGGAGGATCTTCGAGCGCATGGTGACCTACACCATAGTAAAAGTGGTAAAGGTAATGCAGATCCTGGCGTTTGTGGCAGTTGTCTTCTTCGCATTCAGGTTCATACCAATC
>JAJZEU010000022.1 GCA_021805625.1 Microcaldota archaeon | reverse complement strand
TATCAGTATTGCATCAAGACACAACAGAACAAGGAGAACTGACATGAGCGAAGAATTCAAGCATTTCGTACCTGGTTACGACATTAAGACACTCCCCATCCGACCAGCAAATAAGCTGGCGGGTGGTGTTGTACGTATTAAGGCGGCGCTGGAAGCGAGCCTTATCGTGAACGCAGTGATGGTCGCACTGCTGCTGGCATTGGGTTCGCTGTTGGTGGCGTACTCAAGAGACAACATTGCGCTACACTTGGAAGTAGCACACATGCACGACCAAATACAACTGCTAAAGAACAGGTGAGGAGAATAAGATGATAGAATTCGACACGATCGAAGGCCGTTATTTGTCAACAGATGTGAACGATTTTATAGGCGCCCTGCCAATGATGACAATGGGCGAGATGCTTAGCGAAGTGGACAAATACATAGCCATAGCAATTGCGAATAGAGGAATCTCCTTTATATCGGACAATGATGTGTGGGCCACTGTGCAACGTGCGGAGAAAAAGGTGTACAGAGAGCAGGGGATCGACACCTTTGTTACTTCAATAACAATAAAAGAAACCAAGTGTTACCCGTACACAATCAAGGCGTTAAAGGAGCGATGTGAATGATTAACAAACATATACTAGACAAGCCCGAGCTGGATTTTCTCAAGGACATGAGGGTGTCGGATTTCTTGGACTTTTGTATCGCAATAGAAGCCAATGCGATATATTTCAGGCCAAACTTCCTAACGTTCAACATGATAACAATGATACAAATTCCTGACAGCCCCGAAACGAACCATTACTTTAGCATAAGTAACTGGCACATTAGTAAAGTGGAATACCTTGGCAGTGTTTCCTATTCTATTGATGACGGTATATTAGGCGGAAATTTCTTCAGCATAGCAAACCCAACGCTGTTGCTAAGCGAAATTGGTATTGAAGACGGGGATAATATGGGCGAGGGAAGTCTGTGCCTTAGTTACTTTAAAACTGGAAACAATTGCAGCTACAAAAGGCCAAAGGTTAGGATAACGCTATCGGCATTGATCAACTATAGCGCGTACAAAACGTTTGCCGATTGCTACAAACATCACTATAAGAAGGGATGGAAGTTGAACAATGGGAAGCTATAAAATGAACACCTTGAGGCATGTATTCAAAAGATCGGCATGCCTTATGCCACACGTGATCAAAGAGATATGCGAAGAAGCAGGCGGCATGGTCGCCTATGAATTTATACTGGAGGAGTACAAAGAGGAATGCGCAAAGCCTGTTGTGTTTAGACACATAGACCATGGCATGGGCGCAATGTTGGCACAGGCTCCATACGGCAGCAGTAGTTGCCCGCTTGATAATTTTGTTTATTACCTGCAGTGGTGCTCCTGCAATAAGGGAAAATACTACCCCGATGGTATGCCAGCCAATTCAGAGGAGATTAAAGCAGGTATAAGGAAAATGTGTGAACATTTCTCTCACATACTTGATAAAGAGCCAAGAGAAGAATTCATGCTAAATCTAATGGTTAGCCATGAGTGGGTAACGCAGTTATCGCCATATTTCCCAAAAACGGAAGACGTTCGCAACCTTGGTATATACGAACGTACCCTCCTCGGTAGATATGCGATGCTGATAGGCGAAGACAAACAAGATTCGTCATTGCCGCTATATATGTTCTACGGTCACTTAGAGCACGGCATGGCAGTTTGGTATATCGCGAAAAAGAGGTCACATTACGTAGAAGGTTTTGATACTAGTTGCGTGACGCTCATAGAGTACAAATTCTTCCACACCAAGCTAAAGAAGATAGCAATGGATTACGCCAGATGCACTGCTTGGGCATCCTGCTACGAAATATACAGGATGAAAGATGAGCTTCTAGAAGAAGACTGCGACTTTGATTACGAGGATGATTACGAGGATGATTACTATGAAGAGAGCTAAAGTAGGGTTGCTGGCAAACTTCAGGGGCGCTGAGCACCTGTATACATCTGACAGAGAACTGCGCACGTTGATTGCTGTGCTAAAGCAACCGGGCTACCCGGATATTGCCATCAAATCAGTACGAAAGTGCCTGTACGTGGCAACTGCGTGGCACTACGGTGTGCCAGTGAGTAACAAGATAGTCGCAAAACTGTCTGACTGCACGAGTGAGTTTATCAAGTAAAGGAGAAACAGAATGAGCTTGTTAATATACATCCCATCAAACATGCAGCCAATCCCTAGACTGCGTGAGACTGAATTGAAAGAATTGCTACAGTTAGTATCGCAGACTGTTGACGATTATATCACAGAAGACTACGAGCCGTTCAGTGGCCACGTTGTGGCAACTTACGACGATCCCAGCATCGTTGATATTGAAGTTCATGTGACCGGTGACTATCGGGATCTGTACGGGGCGGTCCATCACAACGACTATATATCGTTTGCGAAATGGGCAAAAGAGAACAAAATCGCCATCATAGACATGGTCAAAGACACGCTGGCGGCGCACTAACAAAAGGAGATTGGTAAATGTTGCCATACATCTTATTATTAATGGCACTCGTGGCCATTGCATGTTTGTCTCTTGCCGGCACATTCCTGTTTTTCATGGGGATTGCCATAATCGCTAAGAAAGTTGGCCTGTTTGATATTACTTATTTCCGCAAATAACAAGGAGGAATTAGCATGATAATGCTAAAAGGCAGAGATGATATGGACGCTGCAATAAACATGTTCATAACATTCTTTGATGGCAAAGATGTTCTCGTTGAGGTGAACGCCCCACTTATCAAAATTTCGAAACGATGCACGCTTGTGCAGCACAACGAGCTAGACATGCTCTTGGAGTCGGACGATGCCACAGTGAGGATCAACCTCGACCGCGTCAGAGAATTTCACTTCACATCAAAAGGTCGCGTTCATTTATACAATCTTCTGTCGCAAAGTGATGATTGTATAACAGTAACTCCTGTTGACGGCAAAGGAAAAAAGATCAAGAATATGCATCTACATTGGGGGGACTAACCAAATGAACGCCAACAAACAAAGATACAACAACGGACATTCGATGTGGAGGCTAGGCACTATAGCGTATTGCGTTCTATTCGCAATATTGTTCATGAAGTACGACAGCCGCCATATCGCATTATCCATTGCTTGCATTGTGTTGGCCTTTGTAGGCCTTGTTATAGCGATGCACGGTGATGAGGAGATGGCGGCTGCTGTATGGCTAGAAAACAACGAAGCGGAAGATAAGGATTACCTACAAGCACAGGTAAACAAGATAAACAAATACCACGGAGATAAAGAAGGGAGGGTTACAACAATCATCGCTAAGCGCGAGGAAGGTTCTGTTGATAGAGCATTCGAGACTGGGCTGATTGGCGATCAATGCATTACAAGTATCATCGTGCTGGAAGGCATGAGTATATCAATAACATCGAAAGAAGGACAAATATGAGTACCAAAATCCGAGAAGCAATGAAGCCGTTCGTGGGCAGTCGGGTGATGGTTGGCGTTGACGCTGGAGGCGTTAGGTTCTCCAGTGAAGGGACGATCCGCATAGAGACAAGAGGAACAGAAAAAAATCCCAAGGTAGTTTTTTGTTTGTCAAAAAATACAGATAGCATTGATATATTCGAAGAGAATATAGAAAGGTTCGTGGTTGTCGATTCAGTGATAAATCTGTACATGACTAAGAACAATGTATGTGTTATATCTAAGGGGGACAAGGACGAATGAGAATAGAATTTGACTACGAATCAGACAGAAACCAATACAGCGGGCGTCTCAAGAAATGTTTGAGCGCAGTAGAAGATGAGCTTATGACACAATTCTATGGGCTTCATGGGCAACTTGATTCCCACGAAAGCACCCGGCTAGGGATCGTCATCGAAGAATACAAGCAGCAGTTCGAAGAGTTAATAGAGGCTGTTGATAATGCACGTGTTAAATACGGACAGAATGGAGCATGGGAATGATGGCCACTAGGATGATGCGCGCCTCAGAAGTAGAGAAATACCAAGATACAATAGGCCAAAAAAGATGGTTTGGCGTTCCAGTGGCTATTTCATGGTCGAAGAACTACGACGATTCGGTTGGTTACGACGAGGTGGTGTTGTACGGCATATGCAAAACTCACAATGGAAACCCGGACAATTCATACTGGGCTGTCAGAATGATGAATACATACGGGGTAATAAACCAGCATTGTGGTAAATACCAAACAGCCAAAGAGGCCATCGACGTAGTATCTAAACTGTTACGAGTGCGCCTGCATCGGAAACTTCGGATAGGGGACGATTACAAACAAATCATGCACTCAAAGGACATTAATAAACAATGATAGTATACGTAGAGCAAACAGCAAGCTTGGCCGAAATAGAAGAACAAGCCAAGAAGGACAGCAAGGGGGTGACAATCGGGCACATGGTTCCGTTGTCAAAAGCAAAGCTTACTATTAAGCTGCTAAGCTCGCTAAGTATAGACGAAAATAACAAGCCGTCTTACTCTTACTATGTTAGGGCCAAGCCCTATATGCCATTTTCAGCAAGCAAGACGTACCCAACGGCCAAAGAAGCAATATACGCGCTGGTTACACAGTTCGAGCTTAACAGCTACTATACACTGAAAATGAAAACATTCACCGAGTGAAACGATAGAAAGGAACAGGTATGATTAAATACATAGATGACAACAGGAGCATTAGAACGCTAGCAAGAGAAGTGAAAAACCGAGACAGTGGTGTTATTATCGGATCGTTGGTGTGGAAATCCGGCGAAAAATCACCCATATTGCTTAAGACTGCATTGCGAATAAAGAACGACAATAGCTCCACGTATGCTTATTACACATCTTCATTCCCAGTGATTGATATTACATGCGGCGCTGTTTTCGACTCAGCCAAGCTAGCCATATCCAGGTTGATAGAACACCTAGAAAAAGATGAAGAGATGCTAGCGATTTTTCCTAAGTTCACTGAATAGCCACAACAATAGACGCCTGCCTAATAACATTGGCAGGCGTCTATACTAACCAAAAGGAAACTAACATGTACGAGCAAGAAGACAACTATGATTTGCAGATCGTAACCAGCCCGATAGCGGATGATGGAAAGTTCCACATCGTTGATAATCAGACGGCACAGTGGTATGTAGCCAAAATAACCATGATGCGCAAAGAGATAGAAATCATCAAACAGCAGGCCGACAAGCGCATTAAGTCCATCGAGTCGAACATCAAGTCGATGGAGTTCAGGTTTGATGGGGAGCTTAGGAAGTGGGCAATCGACGAAAGCACACGCATCAATGCTAAGACCATAAGGCTCTCACATGGCAGCGTACAGGTTTCTAATCATGAAGCCTCTGCCAGGATCGTCAACCCTGATCTTATCCCGTTTAAAGATAAGTTCTTAAGTGTGTCATACGATACACGCGGGATGATGAAGGAAGCCGCTAAGTACATCGTAGATAAGCTAGACGCGGAAACCGGCGAGCTAGTTCCAACGCTTGAAATACCCGGCGCGCAGCTGGTACCAAAACACATCAATGTGGTAATCCTCAAAGAGAAGTCGGCAACTGAAGCAGCCGATTAGAAAGAACGAAATGATAATTGACAACTGTACAACACATCCGCTGGAGATCATGGATACGTTTACCCACGAAGTGTTCCGCGTAGAGAAGTCGCACACAGCGATCCGGGTAGACCAACGCGTAGGAGACTTGTACAACGTCGTGAAGTTAGAAGATGGGCATTCTGTAGAGCTTCGCGACTTGCATATCAACGGTATAAAGCATGACAACTATCGCCAAGGATGCGTGCGGATAGTGTCATTAGTAACAGCAATAACAGCCGCCGCAATGGGGTATGACACCAATAAATTCCTAGTGCCGGTAGCACCGGGAAACCACGAACTTAAACGCTATGCGACCGAATTCAGGCGCATAGTGCTACATAACAGGAGCCACTAATGAACAAGCAGTCAAGCTTGAATTCGGAGTTCGAGAAAATATATCGAAACCTAATAATGATCCAGTGCTCGATGGAACACATCCTGAATTTAGCAGAAACCGAAGACAAGGCACTCGAAATATCAACGGGATTGGAAATGATTAGCGTATCTACCGGCGAGGCAATCAAGTCTGTAGCAAGCATGGCACCTGAAATCCATGCTTGCCAGTCTGTTGTTAAAGACGCAATGGAGCGAATACTAAACAAAGTAATTGAACGTGTCATAGAAGAAGAAAAGAAAGAAACAGGCAATGAATAAACCGTCCGCGACAGCATCTGTTAAAGCGTTCGATAGATTAATAGCAGAAGGATTTGCATTGGAAATACAAGCAAACGGATTTGAAGGGAGCGTAATCAAAGCAGACCATAAAGCCATGTCTGTTTTTGTGCGTCGTGTTAAATCTGACACAGTATTCAAGATAGAACGCGCCATGTGGATACGCAGGGACAGCTTGGAAGGGAAAGAGCAGCATGTGACTTGGGCTGTTGCATCGGATATAAGCAGCGAAAACCTTCAATACACGGTGACAAGGAAGTTGCCCAAAAAGATAAAACCTGCTGATTTAGCGTTGCCGAAATTTGAGGAAAAAGGAGACGATAATGGATAACAGTTTAGGAACAAGAGATTGGTACGCAATTGGCGTAGTGGTTGGGGACTTTGGCGACATACCATTGCAGTGCAAAATAGAAAACGATAAAGTGGCCGAGAGTTATTGTAAGCGGAGAATGCGGAGAGCAGAAAGGGACTTAAGGAAGTTCAACGACAGGCATTGCGTATTGTGGTACGCAAGTGACCTCAATGAGGTCTACGCTTACCCTATAATAGTGCGCGGTCAATCGGCAGAGTTCAGCGGGCTTAGGCGCGCTGTGTTAACGGAATGGGGTGACCAAGATGAGACATAGTTTGAAACATTACGAGCGCCTATCAATGGGAATAAGGGAAGGCGTTAAAATAGGCGAGCTGAAACACGGCGATAAGGTGAGCGATATTACGTTAATAGCGGACTGGGTAGATTTGGAAGCAGAGATTGATGACAAAGCAGCCTACAGATTTTACGCTGTCATAAATGGGACGCAAATAACAAAGCGCATGAACCATGCCCATGAAGTAGCCAACGTGATAAACCTGTCGTATTTAGGAAGCGCAACGTTTCATGTTTGGTTCTATTTTCGGCAAGATAAACCACAAGCCAATAACCAAATGGCAACATTGCTCTAGAAAGACGAACAACAATGACGATAAACCAACCTGACAAGTACAAAGAGACCATGATTGCGATGGATATATTCACAGGCAAGAGAGGTAGGCAAGAATGCAAGAAAGAAGAGAGCGGGGAACTTGCATGGCAGCGAATAGAAAACAGGCTGTATTACATAGAGACATGCAACAAAGAGCCAAACTGTGAATTCTATCTGAACAATGGCCTGTGCAAAGGTGTCGAGCTGGAGCCTATAATAATGCGCGGAGGATTGAGCGACGCAGACACACTTAGGTGGCTAGGTGTTGACAATGATCACCCTTATAACCACAGCAAACATCTGTTTATGTGTCAATACATGAGGCAACCTAACAGATTTGGGGACACTTACAAAAGGCTGACTTTTAGGGACATGGCGCACGCTGCAATGTGGGTACATTACAACTCAAGAGAAATGTTTCAAATATTCTTTCAAATAGAAACATTGAAGCTTCCCCGCCACAATGATTGGAAGCATTTTGCAGAAGTTATGCAGGCGCTGGAATTACTTGAAAAAGCAGGGAGAGGAGAATTGCTTTATGCATACCATATCAAGAGCGGTGAAATATCAGAGATCGGGCCATACAGCAGAGAGACTGCAACGAAGTTGATCGAGCAATATCCACCACATAGATACTCATATTTTGTAGAGGAATACCTGTGAAAATCGAAACCGAAATAATGTTGATTTACAAAAGGATAAAACAAGGAGCAAAAGAATTATGTCCAAGTGACAGAGCCGGTAAGTACAAATGGACTTGTGCATACATCATGCACGAGTGGTCAATTGCCAATCACAACCAAGCACCAAGCCCACAGTCTGCCATGAAGGTGCTGTCGGATTGTTATTATTACTCAGAGACCAAACAACTAGACAAAGCAGCGTTCATAGAAGCGACCAAGAATTTAGTCATAGGGCCACCATTGGCAAAAGACAAAATCATGAAGCTTGTAGTATCGCTGTATTATGGAGAAGGAGCATAACAATGGAAGATTCCCTAGAGCTGTCTACGATGATATACACTATGATGTTTGCATACTCAACAGTAGGAGAAAGATATAAACAAGCGATTGCCAAACATCTGAAAGAAGAGGATATTTCCGACCTAATGCTATATGAAAGCGTGAGAGAAGTGATATTTGAAAAGGCTTTTGAATTAGTCGTGCAGCTTGCACCGGGCACGCATGCTTGTCAATTGATGATAAAGCCGCCCATTGATAAATATGTGGACTCACTTGTCAGGTTGGTAAAGAAAAAACAAGACGCCAAACTTACCGGATGCTCAATACGCTGACATACCACAATGGTTCATCACTGATTGGTTTTTGGATTTTACAAGTAACAAAGGAAAAACAATGTTTACAAAAGCGACGCGCAAGATCACAGTACCAAAGGTTTGCATGATAGGAACAAGCGGAAGCGGTAAAACTTATTCAGCACTAGAGTTCGCAAGAGGTTATATCGAGCCGGGTGAAAAGATAGCTCTAATAGATACCGAAAACGGCTCCGCAGGAGCGTATGCAGGTGTCTTCGATTTCGATGCGGCACAGTTGTCGCCTCCATATACAGCAAGGGATTACATAACAGCAATACAACATGCGCAAGAAGCGAAATATGGCATTCTGATAATCGACAGCCTTAGCCACGCATGGGCCGGGGAGGGCGGCCTTCTGGACAAAAAAGCAGCTTTGGACAATAGAGGCGGTAATCAGTACGCAAACTGGGCGCCGATAAGCACTGAGTACAACCAGCTTACAAACGCCATACTTTTATCGAAAATCCCAATCATCGTAACATTGCGATCGAAGATGGCATATGCGCAGGAAGTCACGGATAGAGGTCGGCAATCTGTTGTAAGGCTTGGCCTCCAGCCTGTCATGAGGGATAACTTTGAATACGATTTCTACGTTGTATTCGACATAGCCCACAACCATACTGCAATGGCGCTCAAAGATAGAACTATGCTGTATGATGGGATAACCGGTCAGATCAATAAAAACTGGGGCGCTAAACTTCGAGAATGGAGCGAGACAGGTGCGTTGCCCGGGCCTTACATGGTTGAAGATACAATATACATCAGTTTTAAGATTGATGGTGACACTAGCGAGCCTATAAACGCTGATCAGGTAGCACGTATTAAAAGGTCAGCCAAGAAAAGGTTCTACAATTTAGTGATGGACGAAAGCATATTGACTAGACAGGCATACATAGAGGCTATGACTTATATCAAATCGCTGCCATCTATCGAGCCAACAATACCAACCGAAGAAATGGCAGAAGAAGCAGCGTCTGATTAAAAAAGAAGGACAACATGGACAGTAACAAACAACAGAAACTACTGTTTTTAGCAACGTTGTTTGTGCTAACCACGATTGGGGAAGGATTACATCCAACCCCAATCGTGCTTTTGGCACCCAAGAACGTCGCTAAGAAATATACTTATAGCCGATTTGCCATATGGCACCCCACCAAGGAGCAGCTAGTAAAAAGCTTGAACAAGAGGCAATCTATACAAAATTCCATTGAAGACAAAATGGGGCACGACCTGATAATGGCAAGGAAAGCAAACACTAATGAAGATCAAAAATATTGGCAACGACAATATAAGATCGACTCTGACAAAGACAGCAAAGCAGTTGACAAAATGCTGCGTGCCGTATCAAGATGGGAATACCACCGATGAAACTCAAACCGATCAAAGAAGACTCCAATATATATTGGTGCGTGGCCACCACAACGCAAACGGAGTTCTATTTCAGTTACCACTACCCCATCAAATACATACCTGCTATCTTTGAAAAAGAATGTCATTGGAAGTTGTGGACGGCCAAAAACGCAATGCATGATGAAGCTGCTAAAATAATCATACAAACACCAGAAAGGAGAGCGACAGTAGTCGGAGCAAATGGTGTTATTTTTACCATTATGGTTATGCAGTACCAGCTCGCTCTTTTAATGCACGCTAGGCATAACGGGAAACTGAAACACGATACCAGGTTTAAGAAAATCGAAAAGACAGACAACGGAGGGCTAACGCTAGACTTATGAAAGGAATAATCCAAGTAATGAGCAAGCATCAAAACGTCGCTAAATATGCGCGGTGCTCTAATATATCCATAACCATTACGATCCCTAGCGAATGGCCGCAATGGCACTCTTGTAAAAATTTGCAAGAAATAATAGCATTCGAAGCAGATCACCCCGGATCAATGGTCGTATTGCCACACTTGTCTATGTATTCTGAAACAACTTGGCAGATAGAACTTATGGCAACCTTGACGAGACTAAAAGTAGACTGGGATATGGATGGACACATAACGAAAAGTATGTTTTATACCAAGGAGCAATGGCGCGGAATGCACCCAAGTACCAAGGAGAAACGAAAGGAAAAACAATGTACTATGCAGCAATAAAATCCCAAGGGAAATTTGTATTATCAAAAATTAACAACAACCCTACATTTGACGTTTACGCATTTAGAACAAAGGCGGAGATGACGCAAGAGATAGCCAAGCAAAAAGAGCAAGGGTTCGAAATGGAACATATACCTAGAGCCACGATGGACAAATGGTTTCATAAGCAATACTCTCCAGTAGAGATTGACGGTAAGCTCATTGTGCGAAGGTTAGACAGGTCGGTAAGATGAGAACCATATCCATAATCAACGCTAAGCCACCTATGACACGCGTAGAGGCCGAGGAGGCAGTAAGTAGGGTAAAAGGCCACATGACGCAAATCAAGCTCGAAATAGTCGAGCTGTACGAACGAGAAGCGCACAAAGCATTGGGCTATGCGACGTGGAATACATTCATTTACGCTGAGTTTGGTTTCTCGCCTACTACCGCAAACAAGTACCTAAAAGTAGCCAGAGTGCTACGCGCCATTAAGAGCCACGAGGATTATCAAGAAGACGAGCTGCTTCCTCCAGAGAAGTTCGGTATATCGCACCTTGTTCCCCTTAGCGATTTACCAGAAGAACATTGTTTCGATGCCTACGAAGCTATTAAAAAAGCAAAGATGCAAGCTCCTGTAAACGAAGGAATGATAAAAGACTACGTGGAGAAATGGAAAAAAGATGCTGGGCAAGAGCTTTTGGGCGTCAACAAAGAATACCAGATCGGCACTCAATTCGACAGGACAGTAGGCAAGAAGATCAAAGATGCACATTTTCTGAGGAAAGACGTAGAGCTAACGTTTGTTTCAGGGAGGAAATACAAAACGTACATTTCAGCCATGTTCGAGCTTAGGGTAGACAATCAATGCATGAGTTTTACCGCAACTATACCAAACTCTGTGTACGAAAGGTGACCATGGACATATTCGAAACTATCGATCAGATTAACCAACTCCGATCAGAAGCAAAACAAGAAAGGATGGCAAGGCTGGCTTATCAATCAGATATATTGCAGAGCACGGCTAAGATGATAATAACAGACGCGAAATCGTTTATCACATGGAAAAACTTGTTCTGGAAGCCTGCTATGGAGCAATACAGCGGGACTTCCTACAAGTTGCAACCTAAAATAAAGCTAATAAACGACAAACACGGTGGCAGATCAGAAACGCATTATACGATAACCAGCTATCCTACGGCATTCGACACAAAGGAATATGAATACACGCAACAGCAGATGATGGATGCGCATTTTCGAAGAGAAAAAAATCGCGCTACCTTTTGATTATCTCCATGATCTTACGCTTGACGATAGCTTCGTCAACTCCAGAATGTCCATAGTCAGGGTGGAGTATGCCCATAGCATCTAGCTCCACCTGTTTCAACATTGCAAACAACATATCTTCGAAAGGCACTGATATTCGCATGTAAACATAACCAGCTATCTTTTTCGTTTCGATTAGTTGATACACCGATAGCATTTTCACCATCTCTGATATTTCATGAGATGCTGCATCCCATCCTCTAGCGCCAGACCAATAAAGGCCCAAAAGAGAATGCAAAGCAAACGTATCGATCCACGTTTCTGCATCGTTTCTAGACACCAGCTGCACGATACGCAGTATCTGCAAAACCCGCCACTCCCAAGCCCCTAAGTTAATCAACGTAGCAGCTAAGCTTATTTCTTTACGGTTTTGGGCGTGCAAATCACACGAGAAAGGAACAACACCCTGCAAATCTCGCCATTCTTCCACTCGCTGTTTTATCAGCCCCATGCGATCCAAATAGCGAGAAGAAGGAATGCCAAAATCCTTAGGTGCATCACTGCGGCAATATCGCGATTTACCAGAAGGCGCTGCGCCTTTAGCCCTTCCATAAGCCGCGTCTTTATCAGGTACTTTACGAATTGCCATGAGACTATATCCTAAAATGCTGTTTCTTGGGCCTACAAGGCCGTTCCTAGAGCGACTAGCCCAATACTGGTATATTTTACCACGTTGTCATTTTGGATACCAGAAAACGCGTTGTCATTTACGCATTACGCGCGTTTATAGATATACGCGTACGCGTGCGCATCATGCGCCCGCCCGTGCGGCATAGACGTAGTCATCAATACAATAGTCTCTTTAGATTTCTTCTACGTAGTATTGTAGTACTAACTCTTAACTATGAATATAAGAACGTTCTTAGTTATAGTAAACTACATACTAAACCATCCGGAGTTCTTATAGAAAGGAAATTTACTTTATGCGCTATTATGTTTAAATGTGTCCAATGATAGCGTGTTAATACCGCTCGGATGTTTAGTTAGTACAAACTCTTATAAGAGAAAAGGGAAAAAATGAACAACAATTACGAACCTGTTCCGTTAAAAGTGGCTGTTATTTGGACAGCTCTAGCGTCTATCAACAACCACCATTGGGCGCCTAAATTTCATCCAGAATCTACCGAATTGAAAAATTTCGGAAACTGGCTGAAGAACAATTTCTACTCAATAAGGAAGCATTCTACTATAAGCGCAGATAATATACACAGGTATTTTTGGAAGGTAAAGCATAATGCAATACTTGCTCAAGTTATCCCCGGCCCATATGTAAATACGATCAGTGGGCCAATAGTATGGGAGCACGAAGAAACAAACGATTTCGATATAAAACAACGCTGGACTTTGTTTCATACAAGCCCAACCGAATCGCGTGTTATTTGGAGGCTTAGCCTTTTTTACAGAAATAACGGCAATGGCTTTGGCCATGTTTTTATCAATTGGGACAGGAGCTTGACTGCCACATTGGTGCCGTGCAGCTCCCACGATATTGACAGGTTCAAAATCCCATATGAGCAATTAGAGAAATGGGTTGAAGACTGCAATAAAGAAATTCATGATTACAAAATAATTTTTCCAGATGCTGACGAAGACGAAAATGCTGAAATGATAGATGACTACGATGGTGATCCGTTTGAAGATAACGAGTTGGCGATAGATGATTATGACGATGAACCGATTGATACATACAAAGAGCTACGGTGAATTCACAATACACAAAACAAGAGAGGATGTGTGATATTATGCGCAGTAGAGAATTAACTATCGAGGAATTGCCAGAATCTTTTCGTGGATACTTTGAGCAAATGACTCATGCGACTATGGGGCATAGAATGATAAGAGTTTCTTTTAAGTGCCCATCATGCGGCAAAAAAATCCTAAACACCGTGCAGTATGTACGGAGGTTAATCAAGAATGGGAGCCTTACGCCTGAGAATATATATTGCAGAAGCTGTAGGGTCAAGTTAAACAATAAACCAAAAAGACCTGAGCTTATAAAACCGCTAGAAGAAAACGAAGTGCCAGAAGAGCTTGCGCATTGCATTTCGTTTGATGATCAATTTATGGAAAAGCACAAAGGAGATGTTTATTTTGACAGGAAGGTAAACGTTATGTGCCCTGAATGTTTTAGTATCAGGCCATTAAAAGTCACGACAATAAGATATGCCTGTAAGCACAACACCTTTACAGCGATGTGCATACATTGCAGCGGCGCAAAGAATAAGATCGGA
>JAJZEU010000056.1 GCA_021805625.1 Microcaldota archaeon | reverse complement strand
AGTTCTTCTATCGCAGCAACCGTGCGCCGGAGCGATTCAAGCAGTGGATACATGCGCCCAGTAAGATCATGAGTAGCCATATTTATCTCCTAGTATAAATAAATTATAAAAAGTACAAAAGCCCCCAAAACCAAGGAAGCTGCGATAGTTTTCACGTATACAGTGCTTCTCTTTTCTTTGGGTGGCTCCCAGGCATCCATTTCTGCGAGAAGCAATTTCTTCTCGTCTGGGTAATGGTGATGCACTACGGGAGCGCCTGTTGAATGGCACTCATATGCTCGTGGCAGACTTCATTTGACACATGATCCTGCACCATAAAGGTGGCGCTATCTGAGCCTCCGTGTACATCGCCAAGAGTAATGATAGGCACAGCAGGTACTGGCAATATATCAAAAAGACTTGCAGGAATATCGGGTGTTACGACTTTGGTAACTGTGACAGTTTCTATTTTCGGAGGTGGCGCTGTAGCGCATCCAGCTAATGAGCAAAGAGCCATCAAAATACAGGCTTTACGGTAGCTCATGGCGTGCTCCTCATAGCTGCTAAGGCATTTACCAGCACAGGCGGGATAGGGCCATCGTAACCGGGCTGTGTGGCCTGCTGGTGTACCTGCGCGAGAGCCGTAGCCCCTTGCACCTGCGACGCCGTAGCGGCTGGCTGCAAGTTTGCCTCTGCCGTATCCAGTTTCGCGTGCTGCGCAGAGATAGCCACGGAAGCCGTACTATTTAACTTTGCATCTGTAGATAGCTGGGTATTGCTGCATCTTGTAGAGTCGCCAGATATCGTAGCTGCATCGCGTTGCAACTCCACACGCTGGTACATAATAAACGCAAACAGCAACCCGGCTAGAATCCACGGGCCAAATTTAAACGCTGCGCCGGCGCCAGGAACTACAAAACCTATAGCAGTCGTAAACGCGCTTTTTACCCAGCTAAGCATAACGAGGCTCCTACGGCTGCGCCAAATAGTATCTCTTGCCATACGCAGCCTTTGAATGGACGAGGGATTTTAGAGCCTACCCAATAGAGCGGCCCACACAGCGCCCCTGCGACAAGAGGCCAGGGCGATAGAAGCACTAACGCAACAAGAGCCATGCGCGCAAGTCCAGATGCACTGATAATTGCTACGTACCGCAGGCTAGGCTTTGTCAGATGCACATCTGCACCAAACCATCCAATAGTGGCGCTCACGAATAGCGCAGTCACTAATACCTCTGCTTGCCAATAGGGCATTGGATGAAATACAGCAAATACAGAAGCCATTCCAACAGCCCAAATGATGCGCACAACGGTATCGTTAAATGCTATCGGCCCAACTTTGTAATTGGCTACGCCTGTAAGATCGTTCAGGAGCCCGCCACGCAGGCGCCATAAAAAGGCTCCGAAAAGTGCCAGAACAATTAGCATCATTTGCCGTCTCCTCTCCCAAAAGTACCCATGCGTCCTTGGCTTGCGTTATAAAACGCTAAGAGACCGCCGAATCCCGTGGAGAAATCCATAGAATTAAAAGGATGATCAGGGCATATGGTAGCATAGGTTTTAAGCCCTATGATCGTAAGCACCCCAAGCAAAAAGGCTACCCGCGCTTCATCTGGCTTTCCTTGTGGATCAGATGTAAGCGCGTTTAGCCATTTAAGCATGAAAGATTACATATGCTCTTTAACGAGAGCCCACAACTTCTCAATATCAACGCCAAGCGCCTTGGCTTCAGCTTCAATATCCGCGCGCCAGCGCGCCAGCATGGACGTAGCGGGTGCTGCCACGGGAGCAGCAGCAACGACAGGAACTTCAACAGGCGTAACAAATTCAGACATTTATAATCTCCATATAAAATCGCGGAACCGCCGCGCGCGGTTTAGGGTTTATTAAACAATGCAGTTTCTGCCTGCCTACGGCGCAAAAGACCAGCTAAGACTTGTCCGCCAGCGCGATCCCATCTATCAAACTGCTGGGCGGCGCCTTCATAATTTTTAGCATTCAGCAGCCTCAGAAGCGTAGAGGCTT
Organism: Microcaldota archaeon; assembly: GCA_021805625.1. Taxonomy (GTDB): domain Archaea; phylum Micrarchaeota; class Micrarchaeia; order Micrarchaeales; family CABMGC01; genus JAJZEU01. The sequence continues at coordinate 1,406 of JAJZEU010000056.1, read as the reverse complement.
CAAAATTTCCATCGCCTAGATTATATATAAAGTCTGCCAAAGCAGCTTTTTCATTACCTGTGATCGGCACGCGCACTTGCGCTGCAATATCCGCAAAAGCCGCAGACATATCGCGCTGCAAAAGCAGCAAACCCTGCGCGCGTGTGATAGGCGGATGCTGCATTGTTACTGGATTGTTATGCTCGTCGCGCGTACTGCCGAAGCCTATGGTTGGAATGCCCACAGGATCTAAATACGGATAAGAAGAAAAACCCTCAAATCCTTCAGCTAAATTGGCGGCAATTTCGGACGCAGACTCACCCATAGACTACCTCTACCACATTATTTAGTGGCTGTCAAGTCGGAGGCAACCGGGCCAGTAGCATCTGGGCTGTAGCAGCTTGGGCTTCTAAAAGGGCCAGCATGTATTTATCTTGCTGTATACGCTCATGCTCTATCTTTTCGTTCGCCATTATGAGTAGCGCAACACTGAGACTCGCCTCTACTGATAAGAATACATTTAGTAGCGACCAATTAGGGTCAAAGTGCGGCAAAAATGGAAGCGTGTTCCAAGTGAACCAGAAAACAAGAACGCCGCATAGCGCGATTAGAAAGGCCCTACCGCCTCTAAACTTTGCGTAGCTTTCTGAGAAATTCATAAATCACCGAAGAAGCGATATAATTACTATTGCGATAGTAGCCACCGCAACAACCCCGCCCCACATTGCTGCTTGCTTGCCGGGGATTGCATTTAACGCATCTCCCAGTAAGCCATTGATTGCTTTTTCGATATTAACCTGCAATCCTGCAATGTCTGATTTGGTGGCTGTCTGGGCTATTTTAGCCCGCAATTCTACAATGTCTTTACCAAGGACCTCAAACGCATGCGTTGCGTCGCCACGCCAATTTTCAAGAGATAAAATAGACTTTTCATGCTGTGTATCAGCATGTTTTAATCGTTCAATCTCTAATTGAATCTGCATGGTAATCTCGTTATCAAGCATACACAATCCTTAAAGCAAAACATATCCGCACCATCCTACTATACCACATAAAAGAGAAAACGCCGATAGCAACCATAGGATACCTAGTATGCAACTTATGATTGGCATTGCTTCATTATTTAATGTTTTTTCACAATGCTTGCGCTCTACAAACCAATGCAGCAATTTACAAAGGTAGCAGCCCCATGGGCGCCCAGCTACATTAGCATCTGCAGCCAGCGCAGATAATGTCCTATTATATGGATTATCAAGTACGCCGGCATAATGCAGAAGTTTTGCTGCGAAGAGGCTTATGTAGTGAAGTGCCTCTTCTATTGCTAGAGCGTTTATGACACGCTCCATAAAATGTGGATAAAAAACATAGTCACGGCCAGCAGAACGAGCGGCGCTACAATCAGCAGAAACGCCGCACGTAAATAGTTC
>JAJZEU010000098.1 GCA_021805625.1 Microcaldota archaeon | reverse complement strand
CCTTGCGCCAGCGCGAGAGAAACGCGAGATGGACAGGTTTGGGCCGATAAAAAGAGAAAAACGCCTGGTTATAGCTGCCAGGCTGATAAAGGAAAAGAGAACAGATAAATGGCTTTCCATATCTAAGGAGGTAAAGATGGCTGTGCCAGGAAGTCCCATGCAATGCTGTTATCTGCACATGCTTTTGAATATGGTAAGGTTGGTGTAGAGCTGACTGTCGTGCTGCGTGAAGACAGTGCTGAAGTTGCTGTTCTCGAATGGAGTAAGGTTTGCGGGATTGCTTGACATTACGTATACGTAGGAAACGTTGAAGCTTTCCAGCGTGTGGCAATCGCCCGTCTGGAAGATTTGGTTGTTGGCCTGCTCGAGCGTGCCAATGCTGTATGTGTGTTCCTCTATCTCAACATAGGGCTCTTCTGAAAGCAAGGTCTGCCTTGCTCCCAGCGTCGAGATGGGCTGGTTCTGCAGGTATATGGGATTGCTCACTGCAAAGATTGCGCCGCTTGGCGTGCTGTTCCTTATGAATTCGCTCGCGTTGAGTTCAGCGCTGCTTATCAGGACGTAGCTGCCGCTGTTGAGCGTGCTCTGGTAGTAAACCATTATGCTGTTTCCGGAAATGAGGACGACTATCGCAATCGCCAGCGCCTTGAATGCAGCGTTTTTCTTCTTGTAGAGCCAGCTTACAAACACTCCGGTAAGCACGGCAAGCATGAAGAACGCATACAGCGCCATCTTGTTCGAATCTGAAGGATTTGGTTGTGGGGAAAAAATCATCACAAATAGAATGGTCGCAAAGAACGGTATGGAGAAGAGCCTAAGCCTCTTGTCCTTGCAGACATACAAGCCTGCAAATGCAAGCAGGAAGCTCAAGCCCATCAGCTCTGTCCAGTAGGAAAAGAAGTACACCACAGTTTCAAGAACTGTCAGGGCCAGGTTTCCAGAATATATAATCCAGCTGCTGTAAACAAAACGGTACCAGTCGGGCCCGAGCCTCTGCAATGACATGTAATAAAGCTGGGGCAGTCCGACTGCAAGGGCCGGTATTACAAGCAAAAGTTCCTCCTTAAGCTTCTTGGCGCCATTTTTGGAAAAGAGCCTGTAGAAAAGCGCAAAGGCCAGTATTATCGCAAGCACTATGAGCGTTGGCGGGTGCACAAGCGGCATCAGTCCAACAAGGAAGCCGAGCAGCAGTATGTCCCAAACCTTCTTCCTCTTTGCCTCGAAGAGCAAATAGTAAACGAGGTAGATTATGGCAAAGCCCATCGCCAAACCGAGCAGGAAGTCGCGCTGCGGCATGAGCATTGTGTTGAGTATCGGTGCCCATGAGGTGATATAGGCTCCCGAGAGCGCTGCGAGGTAGCTGTAATGGAAAGTGGTGTAGTTTATGTATATGAAGGCAAGGGGTCCTGAAATCGGGGGCAGGGCGCTGAGAACCGAAGGCACATTTACGAAGCTGGCTGCGAGATAATATGCGGCAGCCACTATGTAGCTGGCTCCGAACCAGAATATGAAAAGCGCTGCCACTGTGGCAACTGTACTCTTGGTGAGCTTGTAGGCAAGCAGCGCGGAAAGCGCCGCAAGAGAAACGAGCATGAGTATTGCGGTGGAGATCGTGGATTCGTAGAGCGTGAAGCCGTATTTGAAAAGCAGCATTGAGTATGTGTCGAAAATGAACGGAAAGACATTCACCGCCTTTACAGTGAATGGAAACTGCGGCGGGAAGCTGTGGTAAACTACGGAAGCCCCTATGCCCGCATGGTAAAGGAGGTCGGAGCATGCGGCATTATTCCTGCAGATTAGGACTCCGTTTGCGCCCTGGTACATGGATGTGAAGTACCATATGAACAGGAAGGCGAATATCAAAACGAATGCAGCAAAAACGCCCTTTGGAACGTTGTATGGCTTGTCAAGCGAGAAGTACCTTGCATATCTCTTCCCAGAGGTTGCAAACAGCACATACGAAAGCACCAGCAGCACCAGCGTGGTCATGGAAGTCGTGATAAGGGTTATGCTTCCGAGCAGCGCATCAAATCCGATAAGCATCAGGGTGAATACTGTTATCCCTATGGGTATCCCGAAAGCAAGCTTTTCGAGGAACGAGTTTATGAAGTCAAACCTCGACGCAAACACCACGCCAAAAAGCACAGAAACAACAAGTACCAGAATAGCAAGTATCATGCAATCAGCGCGCAACTCCTAAATATCTCTGCACAGCAAGCTTTATAAGTGCTTTTTCATAAAAAGTAAGAAGCGTTGAGGAATGAAATCATGAAGGCAAAGAAAACCACGGCAGGAACCGATGGCCATGCACTGGGGTATTTTGTCATAGCATTCATATTTGTCTTTGCGTTTGTCTTCTATTCTATAATAATTCATTCGCAAGCCGCAGTGCAGACATCCTCGACCTCTTCCGCCAGCACCTCCACAGTGACGACCATTTATGCCGCTTCAAGCGTAACGCCTAACAGCAGCATAGGCCTGCCTGTACTCCAGTACGACTTCAACACAAACCACACTTACATACTGAACGAGAATGTTTCCCAGGTAAACCTAAGCGTGGGAGGTGCGATAATAGGCACGCCTACGATATACAAAGGACTTCTTCTGGTCACTACAATGGGTAACCTGACAGAGCTGCAAAGACAGAGGTACGATCTCACCACTGGCTCGCTCGTTGCCATAGACATGAAGAGCAACAGCATAGTGTGGAAGGACAGCTTCCCTGACCAGATAATGTCCCAGCCCATAACTGCCGGCAACATCATCATTGTGGCAATGGGCAACAACCAGGAAGTGCCTCCGCAATACTTCAACCTGAACAATGGCATCTTCGGGGTAAATCTGACCGATGGGAGGATACTCTGGAATTTCACAACAACCTCGGCAGCAATGACTACGCCAGCGCTCTACGATGGCAACATATTCGAAGTAACTATGATGGGCACTATGTACGTGCTAAATGCCACCACAGGCAGGGAGGTGGCAAATACCTCCATCAACCTTCCGGATCTGCTTTCTTCGCCGCTCCTCCACGATGGCGAGCTGTATTTCGGAGGCGCATACGCTGTTGTTAACCTAAATGGTTCAAGGGAGAACTATGGCGCGTTCTTTGCAATAAATGCAACAACGTACAACATAACGTGGTCTACAAAGTTCGAGAATGCAAGCGCAGGGCTAAATGACGCATGCGCGGTATTCTACAGCGGCATGGTGATTTCTGCATACCTTGCAGAAAGCGCTTATGCAAATCCCACGCTTGCTGCGATGAATGCAACTACTGGCAAGATATTGTGGGAGTTGAACGAGACAAAAGCGCAGAACGAAGTCAATGTATCGAATGGCACATTTCCCGGCATCGGGCTGAACTTCAACTATCAGGGTAGCTACTATGATCAATCAGCCCCACTGGACACAACGGCTGGCGATCCTCAAACCATGCTTCAAGCTT
>JAJZEU010000054.1 GCA_021805625.1 Microcaldota archaeon | reverse complement strand
ATGTCCCTGAAGCCGCTTACCTCAACATTTTCTGAGGCAACGCCGTCTATGCATACTGGGCAGTTGCCGGCGATCACCCGTATGTCGTCCTCGCTCGGCTTGTACTGCAGCCTTGCCGACCTGTTGTATATCTCTGCTTCTTCTACATAGCGCTCGACCTCCTTCTGTGTTGGCCTGTATGGCCCTATATTGAAGAGCTGCCTTGCATAGTCGGCGAGCGCCACTGAAAGCGCTGCTGCGGTGCCGCCTGAGCTCCTTATTGGACCTGCATACGATACAGCGATATAGCCCGTGCCGTCAGGATTCTTGTATTCTTCTATGCTCTGCAGGCCTTCTGTTGGCGCTACTGTGACGCCGTCGGTAAGCATCGCCAGCCCCACCTTCACCGCAAGCTCTATCCTTTTGACTGGAGGATATCCTTCGAACCTTGAATTTGTGCATATCTCTTTGGCAACCTCGAATGTCAGCTCATTCCTCGTTTTGCCGTTTGATTTGCTCTTTATCATCTCGGCTATGCCCTCCACTCCGATTATTCCCTCTACCTTGCTCGCAAGGTCGGGAGCCTCCTTTATCTCGACATATTCCTTCGGGTCGAATCCCATGGCCCTTGCCTTCTTGGCTATCTCGAGCTCTTTTGTAAAGCCGCTTGAAAGGGATTTGAAGTATTCGTCTATGTCCATTCTCACACCTACAGAGTGTTGAAGTCTATCTGCGACATTGTCATGCTTTTTGTTTCGTATATAGGAAGTATGGCTGGCGAGGGCATGTGACCCTGCTTTATCTGGTAGGCCGTCCTGGCCTGCCACGTTCCGCTGTTCACAATTATAGTGCCATGGTATTCGGTCAACGCGTTCTTGTGTATGTGGCCCATGTGCAGTATGTCTGGCACTTCTTTTATCACGAGCTCGTCACTCTTCGATGGCACTATAGCGTTCCCCCCGTATATGGGGGAGAGGTGCCTCCTTCTCAGGATCTCAATCATTGCCGTTTCCGGCTTTGCATAAGAGCAGCCTGGTACGTTCTGTATCATGGAATCGAGGGATGCGCCGTGATAAGCCAGCACCCTCACGCCGTGTATGCTTATGCTGCTTGGGTTGGAGATCATGTGCACATTGCCCCTCTTGAAATCGCTTATCAGTTCGCTTGGAAGCGGAGGCTGCGGTTCCTGCAGCTGCACTGCGTCGTGGTTGCCGGGCATCGCGAAGACCTGTATGTAATCTGGTATTTCCTCTACAAAATCGAAAAGAAGGGAGTACTGCTTATAGATGTCTGGAACTGAAAGGTCTCTGTCCTGGTTCGGATACACGCCTATGCCGTCGGCAAGGTCTCCGCTTAGCAGGATATACTTTATCTTGCCCGCAAGCTCCTTCTTGTAGTCCACGCCGCCGCTGAGCCACCTTATGAACATATTGAAGCTTTTCTCCAGGAATAGCTTGCTCCCTACATGGATGTCGGACAGGAACGCTATCGCCACATCCTCTTCTGTAGGAGTCCTGGACCTTACAGGCACATCGGGCCATATTATCTCGTTTGCTATCACGAACGGCCCTGAAATCTTCCCTCTCACGGCTATTATGTCATCGTTGGCTATGTGTTTCGCGTTCTCAAAGAGCTCTGCGCCGAACTGCTGGCTCGGTTTTGTGAATAGCACCTTTGCATTGCTCGTCTGGTCTTCAAGCGTTATGAGTATGTGGCCGTTCTTTGTGATGCGCTTGTCGAAGACTATGCCGATTATGCTTACCTCCCTGCCAGTAGTATACTGCTTTGTGGCTTCAATGCTGTTCAGCATGCCTGAAAGCCTCCTGTTGCTTTCAAGAATCTTTCTTACATTCTCGAACCTGTCGTTGAAATATTCCACGAAGGCGCTGGCCGTGCCTGAGGTCTTCTCTATCCTGCTGGATTTTATCTCGAACTTTTCGTGGACCTCCTTCGCTATCGGCTTGAATTGCGTAGACCTTATTACTTCTACCTCTACGGGCGCTTTTTCAGTGCGCTGCTGTTCGAGCACTTCAGCAAGGGCCTTTTTGCCGAGCACATTTATGCCCTGTTTTCCCTCGAAATAGGCAAGGATATGGGCAATCAGGGATTCTGGATCTGCGTCACTGACATCGGCATCTGTTATCTCTGAGCTTATTATTATGCGTCCGCTGAGCCTTTCTGCGAGCTCTGCTACTGTCATGCCCATGTCACCCCCATGATGCTTTGCGCATCAAGAAATAAAAAGAGAATGTTGCGGTTTTTTCCAGCCACGCCAAGTGCTAGGAAGAATGCGCGCGAAGCGTTTGAAAAACAAAAGATGCTCCCATTGTTTTTGCCTAATCCTTTATCGATTCAAGCATGCTCAGCATGCTCCATATCACTGTCCTTGCATATGGGGGCAGGTTTATGTCGTTGCTTACCTCGTCTATCTTGTAGGTTGCTGTTGACGCCCTTACGGCGTAGCTTTCGCTGCTTTCCAATGACTTCTTCGCCTCGTCAAGCGCTGTTTTCACGTTTCGCGGCACGCTCGTGTCGTTGAGGAGTATGGATATCTGCTGCTTGACCTGCGAAATCGTTTCCTCAAATTTTGTATTCTCAGCCATCGAATCACCCTCCGGGCCCGGCGGGATTTTCATGCTTCTATAGAGATGTTTATTTTGAACCCACGACCGTCAGCTTAGAAGGCTGCTGCTCTGTCCAAGCTGAGCTACGGGCCCGTAACTACTATTCGCCTGTATCATATATAAAAGAACTCCTTTAAGTTCTTTGTTGTTGCTGCAGCAACCTCCGAAGCGCTTGCACCCCTTGCTTTGGCTATTATGCCTATTGATTTCTCGACATCCATAGGCGTCTTGCCCACCACAGGCGAGTCGGTCTCGGCGAGTATTGAGCCCATGCCGACCACTGCAATAGCCTTGCTCCTTTTCTTCGATTCGGTTGGAGGCACTGATATGAGATAGCCTGCCTTTTCTGCCTGAAGTGCATCATCTGCGTTGCCTTCAAAGAAGTGGAACATCACATGCGCTGCTGAATGTGATTTCAGGATTTCCATTACTTCACGCATGGCAAACCTTGAATGCACGGCGAGGGGCACATCCATTTCTGCAGATAGCTCTACCTGCTGCCCAAAGACCTTTTTCTGCAGCGCAATTTCTTCAGGGTCTGCGGTTATCTTGAAGTCAAGGCCGACTTCCCCTATGCCTACAATGTTTTTGTTTGACCTTATTATGCTTGCGATTGCTTCCTTGCCGTTCCAGTCCTTGATGAAATCCGGGCTTATTCCCACAACTCCGAAAACATTTCTCCCTTTTGCTATCGCTGCGACATCTGCATTGTCCTTTGCGCTGCCTCCAGATGCGATCATTGTTGTAATGCCATAGCCCACAGACTCGCTTATAACTGCTTCTGGATGTTCGAAGAGCGTCAGATGGCAGTGTGCATCGGAGAGCTCCATTTGCGATTCTCTGGAATTCGCG
>JAJZEU010000001.1 GCA_021805625.1 Microcaldota archaeon | reverse complement strand
GCGAAACATAAGTGCCTGTGCTATCGTTTCATCCAGCCGCCATAACAGGCCCCTGGTGTGTGCGTGAAGATTTTGAAAAGCCCCACATAAAACAAGATTTTCCAACCGGTTACGATGAAGGGGCACCCGTGTGCAGAAATCGATAAGCGAGTGAAATGGCGCCTGGCTTCTTGCAGCAAGTACTGCGTCTATATCGTGTTGGCGCAGTTCTTCTACCAGGCGCAAGCCCAGCCTTATACTATCCTGGGCAGGGGTTGAGCATGTGTCTTCGCTCTCGTTAATGTCTATTGGCAGAATGGTGACCCCGCGCCGCCGGGCTTCGGCTGCCAAACTGTTCGCAGAGTAGTAGCCCATAGGCTGGCAGCTCATGAGGGCTGCGAAGTATTCGGCGGGATGGTGGCATGACAGGTAGGCACTGCGTTGCGCGGTAATGGCAAAGGAGGCCGCGTGTCCTTCTGTAAAGCCATAGCCACTCCAGCTCTCTATCTGCTGCCAGATGAGTTGGGCAGTTTCTATGCTGAGATCCCGATGGCAGTGTGTGGCCCTGGCGATAAATTCGTCGCAGGCTTGCTCCATGGTGCCCTGCCTGTCATGTTTTGCAAGACGTTTGCGCATGCCATCTGCTTCTGCTTCCGAGGCACCCGTCATGGCGGCGAGTACCTGTACCACCTGTTCCTGAAAAATAACGCATCCATATGTTTTGGCCAGTACAGGTTGAAGCACCGGGTGTAGCACATCGGCCCGAGCCCAGCCGTTACGGCATGAAACAAAGCGCCGCACAGCAAAGCTTCGTATGGGGCCAGGACGAATAAGTGCCACACTGGCGACAAGATCTTCAAACTGCCGTGATTCCAGTGTGCAGGCAAGTGCCATTTGCGCGGGAGATTCCAGCTGAAATGCGCCCATGGCTTTGCCCGATCTAAGCAGGCGGTAAGTCTCATCATCTTCGGTAGGTATGTTGTTGTATTGAAAGCCATGAACGCGTTCTGCAATGTGTGTAGATGCCTGCTCTACTGCGGTGAGTATGCGTAACGATAGTACGTCTAGCTTCATGCCGCCAACATCTTCCACATCGTCTTTGTCCAGCGTAATAAGCGGCAGTATGCCTCGTGCAGTAGGCTGCATAGGTGCCAGGGTATGCAGTGGCTGCCTAAAGACTACTACCCCGGATGAGTGTGTACCAATATGGCGAGGAAAGCCTGCTATACGCCTGCAAAGATTGAAAAGGAGCTGGCACTGCTCGGTAAGTGCGATGTGTGGTTTTAGCTCCGGTACATGTGTAAATGCTTCTTCAATGTGGGCAGCTTTTACGAAATGAGCAATATTCTTGCTGAAGAACTTTAGCAATTCAGGAGGCAGCGCCAGCGCCTTGCCTACATCCCGCAGAGCCGATTTTGCTCTATATGTGTGAAAAGTACAGGCCATGGCTACGTGTTCCGCACCATACTCTGCCGCTATAAATCTGAATACCTCATCACGGCGGCTGGCATCAAAGTCCAGATCTATATCAGGTGTTTTACCAGGGGAGAGAAAGCGGGCAAAGGGCAGGTTGCGTGATATAACATCCACATCGGTAAGCATGAGAGCATAGGCCGTGCAGGAATCTGCCGCACTACCCCTTCCTGTGCAGCGAATACCCACGCTGCGTGCCCAGCGTGCTGTTTTCCATGCAAGCAGAAAATAGTTCGCAAAGCCCATACTGGTAATAATTTCCAGTTCATGCTGTAGACGTAATTCTACCTTTTCTGTGAATGGGCGATAGCGATATCGTGCTCCTTTAAAAGCGAGATGACGCAGGTAGTCATTTTCGTTAGTGCCGGACGGACAGTTGTGCAGAGGGCTGAAATTATCCACCTGCACGAGGGAATCCGTGCACATACCGGCAATGGCTACGCTGTTGTCAAGTACCTCCGGGCAGTGCGCAAAAAGCTGTCGCATCTGCTGTTCAGATTTTAGATAGCGCTCCGAATTAAGTGGGCGTGCCGGGTGTGGCGTGTTAATATCGATACCCAGGCGAACGCATGTAAGGATATCGTGTGCGGCAAAATCGTCGGCTCGCGCATAGTGTACGTTATTGGTCGCCACCGCCGGTACTCTACATTCCGCGGCCAGTTGTAGCAGTTCTGCGCAAACGCGCTGCGAATGGGGCGTAAGGTCATCCTGTAGTTCTACAAAGATGCGCTCAGCGCTAAAGGTCTTGATAAGTGCTTCCAGGCTTTGGCGGGCCTCGCTGTACCGGTGCATTTCTACCAGCCTGAAAAGGTTGCCCTGGCGGCAGCCGGTAAGGCAGATTACTCCTTCGTTATAATCCTGCAGTGCCTGTGCAGGAAGAATGGGATGCAGGCGTTCCCCGGTTTGTGCGGCAATTGTGAGTAGCCTGCAAAGTGTGGCGTAGCCCGTTGAACTCGTTGCAATGAGCGTGAGGTGACTGCTGTCCTGCATTGTAACTTCGGCACCAAATATGGGTTTAATGCCATAGGCACGGCAGGCTGTATTAAATTTCACGGCTGCCGCCAGTGAGTTGTGATCTGTAAGCGCGAGCGCTGGCATACCCGTTTCGGCGGCTCTGGCTGCCAATGTTTCTATATCCGAGGCGCCATCAAGAAAACTATATGGGCTGTGTACATGCAGGTGAATGAACATTGCAGTCTTTCAGTCGGCAATCGCGGTAAGGCACCATCGTGCACCTATGAGAGTGAGCTCACAGCAGCCCATACGTCCGCAAAGTATTCTGTAAGCAGACTTATCCACATAACCCTTATCTGTCCAGGCTGTCTCATTCCAACGGTTTTCAACAGAATCCACAGGATATTCTTTACCGCGCCATACTACCCGTACCGGGTTGCCATTGGAACCAGTTACTACCTGAATGGGATCGTGGCACTTTCTGCCCAGACCGTGGATCCAGGTTTGAATGGAGGTAGATCTTTCCAGTAGGCCAGCTTTCACTACCTTGCCGCTACCATATTTTTTGCTGATGTACCCCAGGGATTTATGCAGCCTTTCCTGACGTTCATGTGGATAACCTGCAATAGACTGGCTGTCATCTAGCAGAGCGAGCTGGCGCGCGGTACCAACACCCAGGGCACCAACACGCAAGGTAATTCGCTGAACCGGGTGGGTAGGGGATAGTTTATGTAGTAGGCGCTCACCTGCTTCCGTAATCTGCAACTGGTTCCTTGTGGCGTGTTCCATTTTCATTTCCGTGGCTGCTGGCAGGCCGGTTTCGCTCTCCAGTTCTAGTGCAGCCCACGCACAAAGCTCTTGCCGTGCGGTAAGCTTGCGCGCAAGAGACGCTGCCAAACGAGGCAGTATTCGCTCTAATATACTGATATCGTTTATGGGCTCTTCATACCAGTAGGATCTCTGCAGGCAAGGCGGTGGCCATGCCGGGTGTAAGCGGCTGTCATCCTGCCCCATTGCCAGGCGCATAACCTGGTGAGCCGATGTGCCAAAC
>JAJZEU010000122.1 GCA_021805625.1 Microcaldota archaeon | reverse complement strand
CCTGCTCAGGTTGAACTGCCTGGCATTGCCTCCCTCTCCCTCGCCGAATATGTTCTCTATGTCGTCCTTTATGAGCTTGATCCTCTGCCTTATGTAGGGCTCCAGTTCGTATCGGTCTGCGAGCTCAGTTGCCATGTTCAGATCCCCGCAAGAAAATCTTTTCTAGGTCGCAAAGCTTGTTGCGTAAGGGGCAGCAGACCCATGCACAACTATGCGATGCCATATGCCAAAGATATAGCTGTTGCATTCCAAAGCGCTGGAGAGAGAGCCTGAGAAAATGTTCGGTTCTGAAACGATATCTTATAATAGCGGGTGATACAAACCGACCCTACCAAGGAGCTTAAATATCTTAACGTCCAAAAGTCACCTATGAAGAGATATTACAGGGTTTCAATAGAGCAGGATGAGGATGGTGCATTCATAGCATCTGTGCCAGACCTGCCAGGCTGCGTATCTGACGGAAAGAGCAGAAAGGAAGCTCTCAAGAATGTTAAAGATGCGATAACAGGCTATCTCGCAAGCTTGAAGAAGCACAAAGAGCCCATACCGCCTTCCATAAAAGAAGAAGTGGTGGCAGTTAATGCCTAGACTTCCCTTATTGTCCACGGTTGAGGTTGTAAAGGCTCTTTCGAAAATAGGCTACGTATTTGACCACCAGTCTGGCAGCCATGTAATACTCAGAAACGACCAGCCGCCTCACAGGAGGGCTGTTGTTCCAAATAGGAAAGAAGTGCCGAGAGGCACTCTGAGAGCCATAGTCAGAGAGGCAGGATTGACTCCTGAAGAGTTCATAAAATTACTGAGCTAAATGTTCGGTTCTGAAACGATATACAACAGCGTTTTTACCGTCGTATTTTAAGTGGGACTGCTGGAGGCGAGAGATGAGGGAGAAGTGTCGCTCTCAAGCGACATACCGCGATATGCACGTCTATGCTACAAGGCTTTTTACAATTTGTATAAGTGCTGTTAACTAGAGGAAAGTATTTATATCTTTATCCCTATATCCCTAAATATGGCTGAAACAAAGATTTACATCTCCGACGCCGTCGATGCACAGCTGAGAGAGGTGGCGATGAAGAGGTTTGGCTACGGGAGGGGCTCGATCAGCAGGGCAGTCGAGACTGCTATCGTCCAATGGCTTTCCAGGGAGAGCGCGGTAAAGGAAGCCATGGAGGTAGTTATTGATAAGGCTGAGAGGGACAGGAACATCATAGCGGTTCTCCTTTTCGGGAGCTATGCAAGAAAGGACTCTACTTTTGAAGATGTAGATGTAGCGCTTATATTGAAGGATACTGACAAGACAGACATATTTGCGTACAGTCGCGCCATAGAAGATCTAGGCATTGCCCACAAAATAAGCATAGATTTTGCTGAACTTAATCGCATGCCAATTGCTATGCAAAGCGATATACTTGATGAAGCTTCGGTTTTGTATATGAGAAATAAAGACGAGCTGTATGACTACTGTCTGAAAATCATGAAAGAAAGTGGTGACGCAAGGTACATACGCACCATACTATCAAGCTGATACTATGGTTTTGGATGGAAGAGCAGAGGATAAATTTGAGGCTTTACAGTTATACACCAACAAAATAAAAGGCATGGTGCCCAAGAGTTTTGCAGATTATTCAAAATCCGCTGTGATAAAGGATGCAACAGAAAGAAATCTGCAGCTGATATCCGATGCAGAACTGGATCTCTTGGCGTATCTCTACAAAAAAGTTGGTAAGGAGGCCATAATCAGCGAAAACAGCCTTCCGGAAAAACTTGCAGGTGTACTGAACAAGGAAGTATTGGAAGGATACAAGAGGAGAAGGGAGCTTAGAAACAAACTCGTGCATGCATACAAAATTGCTGCTCTTGATAAAGACATCTTTGAACAGGCAAGCAATCTTAAGGATGTGGAAGATTTCAAGAGGGCCGTTGAGAGGGCGATTGGTTAAAAACCAATACCACTACGAAGCTTCATCCCATAATGTTCCGCTATTCAAGTGCGTAACTCCTAATTTTTAGCTTCGAGGTAGTTTACCAATTACAAAATTTCCTCATGAGTCCGCTTCTGTGCACGACAACAGAGTCATATCTTTCGTCGTAGTATAAATGAAACCGCTGGGGGCGAGAATCGGACTCGCGTAGGCATTTCTGCCAAACAGCTTAGCAGGCTGCCGCCCTACCACTAGGCGACCCCAGCATCACGCAGCAGAAACCAGCTTTGCAATGCAAATATGCACAGAGTTGACTGGGCATTGATTCAACCTTGTATCTCCAGAGCATGTCTCTGCATGCTTAGGGTTGCTCCTTCCGGTCTGGCCCGGTTCACATGAAGGTACACCGCCAGAGGCAAGATCTCACGACCTAAGCCCAGGCTTTGTGCATTAATGCAACACTCCGCTGGCATGCGGCCCGCCATGAAGGGGATTTGCGTGCGGGAAACCCCTGGCTTCCCAGCCTTCTGCTGCAATATACATGTCGCATATATATTAATAGCTTTTCTACCTCAATAAAGGTATAACGGCTGGTTTCTGATGGACTATAACGAGCTTCTAGAAAGGGCTTTTTCAAAGGCGTCTAGCCTGTCTAAGGAGAGCCAAGACTTCAGCATTCCAGAAGCAGACGTAGTGCCGCAGGGAAGCAAGACCATCGTGAGGAACCTGGCGAAGATTGCAGACGCGGCACGCAGGGTTGAAGATGAGATATCAAAATACATAACAAAGGAGCTGGCTGTGCCAGTGAGCATAGAGGAGCACAGGCTCGTGATAAGCGCCAGGGTAGACCAGAAGGCTTTGAACGATAAAATCGCAAAGTTCTTCAACATTTACGTGATATGCAAGGAATGCAAGAAGCCAGACACGCACTATGCCTCTACGGATCGCGGCTTCATAGTGATTGTATGCGAGGCGTGCGGTGCAAGGTATACCGTCAAGCACTACTAGGTGATTCAATGAGTTACAAACCCAAATCCAATATTCCTGTGGAGATGCCCGTGCCGAAGAGCGGCGAGGCGGTCGGCACAGTCACAAAGAGCCTCGGCGCGTCCAATTTTTTAGTCACATGCTCCGATGGCAATGAAAGAATCTGCACAATACCAGGCAGGCTAAGGAGGAGGTTCTGGATAAAAATAAACGACACCGTCCTTATCAAGCCATGGGTGGTCCAGAGCGACAAGCGCGGCGACATAATATGGAGGTACAGCATAATGGACAGGGAAAATCTTAAAAACAGGGGCTTCAAGATTCCTTGAAGTAAAATGGCAGGCCGTTAGACTTTGCGCATGCTCTCATGCAGTGCCTTTTCATATCTTCTGGATTCTATTATCCTATCCCAGAGCATTCTCTGCGCTTCCTCCCTGCTTATTATGCGAATGTGACCGTCTGCAATGAAATTAGAAAGCATCTTCTTCATTCTGCCCTTCTCTTCCCCAGCCCTATCCTCAT
This sequence comes from Microcaldota archaeon, assembly GCA_021805625.1. GTDB lineage: Archaea > Micrarchaeota > Micrarchaeia > Micrarchaeales > CABMGC01 > JAJZEU01. Next base: position 72 of record JAJZEU010000122.1, on the reverse strand, counting down.
CGCTTAGGTGATTTGGCATTTGCCAGTACTGGTCAAAGAACTCTATCTTATGTGAAGGCTCATCAGCATTGG
>JAJZEU010000117.1 GCA_021805625.1 Microcaldota archaeon | reverse complement strand
GCGTTGCCGCTGCTGTCCGTGGTGGTAGTCGCAGGATAGATTGTGGCTGCGCTGGAATTGGAAGACAGGTCAACAGTAGCCCCTGATAATGGATAGCCAAGCATGGTGATATGCACTGTTATGGTATCCTTTGCGCCGTTTGCAGGCCATGGACTTGAGGCAGTGGCAGTCAGTGAGACAGATGTGGAAGAGAGCAGTGCTGAGGAATGCGTTGTAAATGATCCCGTATAGGTCTGCTGGCTGTTTGCTTCACATGCAGATGCGTTGCCGCTCGGACACGGCGTGGCTGTAAGCAGTATCTTGCCGTTGACGAATGTCCCGAGAGCAAGAGCCTTCTGCGGAACTGAAACAGTGCATATTATCGCTCCTCCAGCAGAGACGTTGTTCGGGACGCACCCGCCTGTGATCAATCCTATGCTGCTTATGTTAAGGGTTATGTGCGGGTTGAGGAGCATGTATGGTTGGGAGTTTGAAAGCAGTATGGCCACCTTTGACGAAACGCTGTTGGACCCTACGATAAGCTCCTTGCAGTATGCACCTGAGGTTATTGAACACGAGGAAGGCACAATGGAGGAAGGTGCAAGTACGAAGAAGTAAAGTACCGCAATCAGCAACGCGAGGAGCAGTATGGCCCAGCTGTAGGTAAGCAGATACTCTATAGCTGGTTGCGCGTGTCTGCGCCTGCTTCTATGAACGCGCCTTCGTACCCCTTGCATTTGCACGCCTTATTACAAGATATATGAAGTAAAATTATATATCTATGTTTATGCTTTTTTGGGCTTGGCTTCCTTTGCTGGCTTCGGCTCTGGCTGCTTTTTGTTAAATCCCTCGAACCAGCCGTAGAATTCGTCCTCAATGCTAGATGCAGGCTTGCTTTCTTCCTTGCCTTCTGCACCGGCCGCATTGCCGGCAGGTTCGCCTGCGTTTTCCATGCCGTTTGGCTGCGCGGCTGTCTCTTCTTCTGGCGGCGTTCCCATGCTTGAATCCTGTGCAGATGTCTCACCCTGACCGGACCGCAGTGCATGGATTGATCTTGCCTCGAGGAACTTTGAGGCCGAATAGAGCGCCAGTATTGCAACCACTGCCGCCGCAGCATACAGCACGTACTTGCCTGGGATGTTTAGGCCTATGCCAGGAAGGCTTGTCAGAGGTATGCACTCACTTATCAGCGATGACTCATTTGTCTTTGCAGCGATGGTCTCGTTCAGGTATGCGTATGACAATCCCACTGTAGCTATGCTTTCGGCCCTGTTCAGCCTGGCTATCGAACTGTTTACCGCCTCGGCATAGGTCGTGCCGTTCGAAAGCGTGCATTTGGAGAGCTTCGTCTCGTTCTGCATGTATGCATTTTGCATATTGGCCAGCACCGCCCTTGCCTTCAGCATGTTGTTCACTATGGCATTGGACGCATTCATGAATGCTGAAAATGCCTTTCCCATGCGGAGCACGGAGTAGTTTGCAGTCGTAAGGTTCTGGTACGCGTTGCTGAGCGCAGAATTTCTTATGGATTCGTTGACGATCCTGAAGGTCGAATTTGCTGCGCTCATATTGGCGCTTAGACCGGGAGAGCAGATGCCGTATGTATCGCAGAAGTAGAGGTACTTTTCATGCATGCTCATGAAGTTTGAATAGGATGAAGCGTAGGAACTTAGAAGAGAAGCTTGGAATGCCGTGAGGTTGTGCGCTACCGTAACATTGAAAGAACTCTCGAACGATACCTGCGGATAGTTGCTAGAGACAAGAAGCATTGTGAAGGTCCTCGTTGTTATGCCGTTGCCAGCAGTTATCGGTATCGGGAATAGGGTTGCCGTGCACGTTACTGTGGAGCTGCTTGGCACAGAACATGGTCTTCCGTTAAGCCCCATGGGCTCGCTGACGTTGTCAGTAGTCGTCGAATATACGGAGAAATTGCCGTAGTATTGCGCGTATCTTGCGGATATCGAGAAGCTTACCGGTACTGGCACGGCATCGTCGCAGCTGATGAAAGTGCTGTTCAGTTGCGTGCAGTTGCCCTGGAAGCCGCTGAAAACAGGCGAAGCGTAGAAAGCGCTCGCTGCCGGGAAGAGAGCAAACAGTGCTGCTATCGATAGAACGGTTCGGTAGTGGGTCACCATGCTGTCACTAATATAGCATTTCGGGGCTTTTTAAGCTTTATTGGTAAAATATTCACACGCTTACAGAGTAGGTGTGGCGGTAGAGCTTCTTGCCGTCCTTCATGCCGTGAAGGGTATAGGATGTCTTGTATTTCATATGCATCCTCTTCAGGAAGCTCTCTGCGAGCGCTTTGCTGCCCACATACACATCCAGACTGTTGGCTGCGCCTTCTGTTCTTGCTATGAAGGAACCTTTCCTTTCTAGATAAGATGAGAGCCTTTCTATGTCCTTTTCTATCCTTTCGGGCTTGCCCCTGAACTGTATCACACCTTCATAGTAGCCAGCAGATATCCTCCCGCACCTCGGACATGTAGTTAACGTACTTTCTATCTTGACATCCACCTCTACTGAAGGGCTGTTTTGCCTGCTCAACACAAGCCTTGCAGCAGAGCCGTTGAACTCCAGAAGCTTTATTCTGTAATCCTTGAAGCGCCTGCCCGCGAACTCTGCGATGCTCTTCGCATTCTTTTCCACGAAATCGGCGCCCATCCTTGCCTTGCGGAATCTCTTGCATTCGGTTATGCTTAGCTCTGGCCTGATGGACTTGAGCATCATCTTCCTGGAGCAGTATTCGCAGAATTCTCCGAAGAACCTTGCTTCGTCGCTCGATCTGTTGCAGATGGGACAGTGCTTAGCCAACCGCCTCACCGTAGTGCTTCTCCAGGATGGCGCCGTATGCCGGCCTCGTTATAAGTACCCCGAACAGCGCCCCCAGTATCGTCGATTCCGCAAAGCCTATTATCGATACGAGGGATGTTGAGAAGAAGAGCGGCAACATTGCGACTACCAGCAAAATGGCATCGGCCCAGACTATGTAGAAGGCGTTGCCGAGCTTGGTCTTCATCGTTGACTCCTTCTTGCCCAGAAGGATCTCGTCGCTTATTATGATCTGGGCGTCTACGCCTGTGCCCACCACGGCGATCATTCCTGCCACGGCTGCAAGGTCGATGGTGCCAACAAGGCCTATTATAGATACTATTATGAAGAGCTCTGCCAGCGTAGTAAGAAGTATAGGCACGACAAGGAAGAGCTTCCTGTATCTGGCTACTATCACTCCGGATACGGCCAGCACCGCCATTATGGCGGCTATGCCGCTTACCTTAAGCGAGTGCTTGCCGAGGGTAGGAGGTATCGTTGTAGGCTCTCCAACTATCACTTTCACCGGAAGTGCTCCGCCGCTGAGTATGCTGGCTATGTCCTTTGACTGGTTGTTTGCGTAGTCTATCCTGCCCTGCAGAGGCAGCGTAGTCGGAGCTGCGCCCGATATCTGGTAGCTCTGGCCTATTGAGCCGTTTGTCACGCTCGGATTAAGTACGGGAGCTGAGAGCAAGCCGATGGCAGGCCATGATGAAAGTATGCTTGACGTCTGGCGTATCGATACGTTTGCAG
>JAJZEU010000016.1 GCA_021805625.1 Microcaldota archaeon | reverse complement strand
GAGCAGAACCCCCTTTTTCTTGGTAAATCTTCTTTGGCAGCCTAAATTTTGATTGTTGAATGTAGTAAATGCCAAAATGTACTCCATAGCTTTTCTCAGGAGACCTCCAAGTTTCCGGACCTCGGTATCACCCTCTGACGATTTCCTCTGCTCTCTTCCATGAGGTTTCTGGCGGTTAGCACCGAACCTTCTTTCTGTTTCAGGGTTTTACACATAATATCCAAGCTGGCTTTGATGTCCCATGCCTTGATCTTCCCTGATGCGTTGATGTCCTCTGCGTTGATGTTCCTTGCGTTGATGTCTCCTGCCTTGATGTTGTAGGCGTTGATGTCCCTTGCGTCGATGTTCTCTGCGTTGATGTCCTCTGCGTTGATGTCCTGTGCCTCAATGCCCAATGCTTTGATGTTCCCTTCAACTGTCAGAGAAAACAGCTTTTTGTCTATGCCGAATATACTGCCTTCTACTTCTAAGTTACCATCATAATGAGAATCTTTGTCTAATATCAAATTTCCATGAACTGTATAGGTCTTCTTCCCTGTGATGTCTTCTGTTATTGTAACTGTTGTGTCATCCCTAGGTCCTACTGGTCTCAGTGGTTCCTTGAGGTCGTCCAATGCGATCTTTTCCGGTCTTTCTGGTGTTATCTCTATTTTCATAATATCACACCAGTATAGTGATTTGCCTAATATTTAAACCTTTTGAAAAGCGATAAAATTGTCCTATCCCGGAATAATGTCCTCTCGTCAAAGGAATATAACTTTTACAAAGACATACCTATCATGAAGAAATTGTCGAATAGGAAGTTGAGATGGATTATAAGAGAGATAAGGAAGGGAGAACAGTCTGTATATCAGATTGCCAGACAACAAGGCGTAACTCCAAGACATGTGAGAAGAATACGCAGGAGGTATCAAGATGTACAGGATTATCTTGTGGACAAGGTAAAAATTCAGAGATGCGGCAGAAAACAGAAGGCCCTGACAAAGGAGGAGGAAATGTGTATTATTGAAACGAGGAGGGAGTACCCTGATCTGGGCGCGGTTGCAATACTGTTGCCGATGGTTATGGGGTTTCTTCGCAGGAAAAGAAGCTAACTTGCAATACTATAACACCTCCTTCTCAGGCCCGGAGGTAACCGCGCTTTATCAGGAAGGAGTTGGCGGCGCGCCAATAGACCTGCAGAACCTCGTTGGCTGGTGACCTCTCAACGGCAACGCAAACGACTATAGTGGCAACGGCAACAACGGTGTGCCTTCAAGCGCGACCTACACCAGCGCATGGACAAGCGGCTATACTTCCGTCGTAATTTTTTCGTGCCCAAAAGCCTCCAGCTCAGAAAAGCTTTTAAAATGCATTATGCTAAATATAATGGTCTACTTGGCTTTTTTATATCTTGAAGACGGCAGCATATTCGCCGGTAAGGGCTTCGGTGCCAAATCCTTGCACGTAGGAGAGCTCGTCTTCACTACGGCTATGAACGGCTATCCTGAAAGCATGACAGATCCTTCATACAAGGGCCAAATCCTTTCCTTCACGCACCCGCTCATAGGCAATTATGGGGTGCCTAAACTTGAAAAAGAAACTAACGGAATCATAAAGAATTTTGAATCCGAGCACATAAATGTAGAGGGTGTTGTGCTCAATGAGCTTAACAAAGGCCAAAAGCATAATAAACACAGGAATATCGATACATGGCTTGCCGAATCTGGAGTTCCTGGCATAGAAGTTGAGGATACGAGGCAGATAGTGAAGCGCATAAGATCGAAAGGCGTGGTCAAGGCTGTGATAGCAAATGGCAATTTTGAAATAAGCGAAGCATTGGAAGCCCTGAAAGGATTCGATTACTCTAAGAAAAATTTCATAGAGCATACGGCAGCCAAGAAAGTCATTGTGCACGGAAGCGGCAGGTATAGAATAATAATATATGATTTTGGCGTGAAGCACGGCATACTCAGGGCATTGAGCACCTACGGCACAACAATCATAAGGGTGCCCCCTTCATTTGGAGCCGAGGAGGTGCTAAGGCTTCGGCCTGATGGAATCATATATTCTAACGGCCCAGGCGACCCAACAAATATTTACAAGAAATTTGAAGCAATGAAGGCTTTGGAAGAAACGCATATACCAACATTCGGCATATGCTTGGGCCACCAGCTCATCGCGTTATCGTTTAAAGGCATGGTAAAGAAAATGAAATACGGCCACAGAGCCATAAACAAAGGCGTGTTTGACACAGCACAGAAGCACGCTGTAATCACAACCCATAACCACGGCTATGCTGTGACTAAGAAACCGCCAATATCAAAGCTGTGGTTCTACAGCCTTGACGACAATACGATAGAAGGGCTCGCATTCACCAATAACCATACAATAACAGTGCAGTTCCATCCTGAAGGCGGGCCAGGCACAAACGATGCATATTACATATTTGGCACATTCATGAAAATGGTTGAAGAATGGAGAAGAAAAAGATAGGCAAAAGGAAAGTTCTTGTGATAGGATCAGGCCCAATAAAGATAGCGGAAGCTGCTGAATTCGACTACAGCGCAAACCAAGCCCTCAAGGCGCTTCGCGAAGAAGGCGTAGAAACGATAATATTGAGCTCCAACATAGCGACAGTGCAAACAGATACATCAATAGCAGACAAGGTGTATATCCTGCCTGTAAAATACGAATTTGCGAAAAGCATTATAGAGAAGGAAAGGCCGTATGGGATAATGATAGGCTTCGGAGGGCAAAGCGCATTGAATGTTGGGATAGATCTGTTTGAGCGTGGCATACTGAAAAAATATGGCGTTAAGGTATTGGGAACGCCGATAAGCGGCATAAGCACAGCGCTTAGCAGGAAGCTTTTCAGGGAGAGGATGCAAGAAAGCGGAATATCAGTGCCGCCAGCGCATGTCGCGAGGAATGAAAATGAAGCGCTCGCTGCTGCAGCGAAAGTAGGCTATCCAGTAATGTTCAGAGTGAGCTTCAACCTTGGCGGAAGAGGATCGTTCATAGCGCGGAGCATGAAAGAGATAAAGGAGAATTTTGCAAGGGCATTGGCGCAGAGCAGGAGCGGAGAGGTGCTGATAGAAAGATACCTTGAGAAGTGGAAGGAAATAGAATATGAGATTGTAAGGGATAAAGGAGGAGACAGCGTAGCAGTCACATGCCTCGAAAACGTAGACCCCATGGGCATACATACAGGTGACTCAATAGTGGTGGCGCCTGCGCAGACGCTTGACAATCATGAATATCAAGCCATGAGATCCACGGCAATCAAGGTTGCCGAAGCGATAGGGCTTATTGGTGAATGCAACGTTCAGTTCGCCTTAGATCCGAAAAGCTCTGGTTTTTATGTGATAGAGACGAATCCCAGAATGTCTAGATCAAGCGCGCTCGCAAGCAAGGCTACGGGCTATCCCATTGCATATATAGCAGCGAAGCTTGCCATGGGCAAGCGCCTTTACGAGCTCAAGAACAGCATATCCAATGCCACCTCGGCGTTCTTCGAGCCCAGCTTGGACTACATAGTGGTGAAGATGCCTTATTGGGACTTCAGCAAGTTCGGCATGAAAGGAACATTGGGCACAGAGATGCGCAGCATAGGCGAGGTGATGGCAATAGGG
>JAJZEU010000123.1 GCA_021805625.1 Microcaldota archaeon | reverse complement strand
ACATCTTCCAGGTAGCCCAGCGCTACCGGCGAGCCGCTTCCAGTGGATGTGAATTTGGATTCCTTCGTGTAGCCTCCGAACGGGTCCAGCGTATATACTTCAGGGCCTTCCCTGTTCACTCCGCCTACTATGAGCTGCACTATGTATGGCATGTACTTGTTTTCCTGCAGTATGAGCGAAAGGAGCGATGTGGCAGCTTTTGGTGAAAGGGGCTTTCCCTCATCCATCTTGTACAGTTCGCTCTGGGCCTTGAGTATCTTCGTTATGTATTCTGCGTCGCCTACCCCTCCTGCAATCGTAAGGCCCAGGTTATCGTCTATCTTGTTGACCTTTACGCCCTCCGAGCTTGCTATGAAGGTATCCATAGTTACCCGTGTATCAGCACCCATCACAACCCCATCGTTGCATATGATGCCAACGGTAGTCGTGCCCTTCATCACACTTTCAGCGAAGTCTTTATAGTCCATGCTTGCACCTTAAAATCATCATGAAAAGCCAGTATCAGCAAAAAGAAAAAAGTGAAATAAAGAAACTGTATAATTAACTACCCTCACTTATAAAAGACTATTGTTGGGGCTGTTCCCTCTTCTAGGTTTTGCACAGACCTACACGATCAGGCTGCCGTTGCCTATGAAGTACTTGTTGCTGTCAATCGGTTCGGCGTATGCAAAGGTTCTGTAGACTTTCGTAATCCTTACCTTGTATATGCCTCCTATCCTGGTCTTTGCGTTCTTGATGAAGACTATGACATTCCTTACCTTTCATATGCCTTCACCATGCGGATTCTTGGCCGCTATTCTCACGTCGTATGTCTCCCCTTCCTCAAGGTTCTCTTCCACCATTCTCCCATCCCTTAAAGAGCGCTATACCTTGATTCAACCAATGTCCAAAGTCGTTCTACATCTAAATGCTCGCAGAATATAGTTCTGCGTAATTATAAAAAGCTTCTGTGCAGTTTCGTTTATTATTACAGAGGTACCAAAGAAAGTAAGGGGTTTGACAAGTTATATATACTTTAAACTCATAGTAATACCAGAGATGATATTATGGAGATAGCTCTACCAATAGTTATTGCTAGAGAGGGTAGGTGGTATGTCGCCTCGTGTCCTTTGCTTGACATAGCCAGCCAGGGCAAAACAGAAGACGAGGTAAAGAGGAACATACGCGCCCTGATTAATGAATATATCAAGGATCCAGATACGCCAAAGGTTAACGTAAAATCGCTTCTTGAACTTTCGCTGACTACTGTTCCTGTAACTGTCTGAGGTGCTTCAATAGCAAAACTCAGGCCTCTGCTTCAGAAGAGGGTCATACAGATACTCACAGAGAACGGATTTGAGCAGGTCAGGTCTGAAAGCCACATCACTTTCAAGAAGGTAGATGCGGATGGCAAGGTCTTGACCACTTGGGTGCCCCATCATAGAGAGGTTACTGTTTTTGTGATACAACACATAATAAGACAGACGGGCATAGAAAGGAAGGAATTTGAGTAGTATGAGACATAAGATATCCTGCGCGTTTTGCGGTTTTCTGATGTTTGTCGCCGAATGGCAAGATTTTACCGTAACAATTTTAAACTCTTACCTACAGTCAAGTTGTAGATTCCGTATGTAAGATACGGATCCACATTCGGATTGGTCGTGCTCAGGTTTTCTGATATCAGGAAGAGCTCGTTGAAGCCCCTGTTGAGCTGCATCGCAAAGGAGTATTTCGCCGGCGACTGCGTCACATTCAGCGTCGCTATGAAGCCTGAGGCGCTGTTTGCGTACGTGCTCACGTGCATTGGCATGTAGTATGAGAGCGCACTGAATGCTATTGTCGCATTTGTGGCGTTGGGGCTGAATATCGTTATTCCCCTGTAGCCGCTGCCCCACCACGCATCCTCTACCGTGGCATTGCAGTGTGGTGCTGCGCAGATTGCAAATCCGGGCAGCCATGTACCGGCAGGATACGCAACAACAGATTTGCCGAAGTTCTTCTGCAGAGCTGTGCTCGTAGAGAACACCACTGTCGTGTTGCTCTGGTATACCGGAGCGCCAAGGGCGCTGTATAAGTAGCTAAGCAGGCTTCCCTGCTCTGTGGCATTATAAGCCTGCCTTATGACGCCGACAAAGCCTATGTTGTAGTAGCCCAGCCAGAAGAGCGTGACGTTCGTGAAGTTCTCAATTATCGGCGAAGGATAGGCCAATCCCTGGCCCGATTCCAGATAGCCGGCTGAAACTGCAAGCGGTATGCTCCTTACAGAGAGCAATTGCGTCTCATTTTCCCTGGAGGTGTAGCCGCCAACCATCGGCTTCTTGAAAGCGGTCTGGTAATACATTGACATGCCTGGATAGAGATTCGGCGCGGTGGCGTTCGGCAGTGCCGGAAGTATCAGCATTGTGTAGTTGCTTGAGACGTTTGCAAGCTCTTTATATGCGCTTGGCATGTGGAGCGTCATGTAAGACTGGTTCGCATACTGTGGCGACATTGGCATTCCATTGTATTCTACTAGTATGAGCACAGAGAAGATTATTGCGGCCACAAGCATGGCACCCTTCCTTTCGTGGTGTTTCTTCATCAGCTCAGAAAATCCCACAGCAGCCAGTATCGCGAGAGCGATGGTCGCAATCATGTCGAACCTTCCCGGCTCTCTGAGTATGTTGAAATAGGGTATGAGCCTGTATGCCGAGTATAGCGTTGGCACGGATGTAACGGTGCTGGATACCTGCAGCAGCGGACCAAGCGAAAGCCATCCGAATACCAGGAATATGGCAAGCCAGAAGCGCGTGCTGCGAAAGTGCGATTTCATGTCGTAGTACAGCGCGATAAGCACGAGCAGAAGCACAGAGTATCCTATGTAAGATACCCTTTCGGTAACGTCAGCCTGGTACTGCACGCCGCCATAATTTAGGCCATATGTGGAGTTGTAGTAAGACAATGACGCACTGTGGAATATGCCGTTGTAGTAGCTCGGCAGGAAGAACGATGCAAGGTTGTTGCTCCAGAGCATGTTCTGCACTTGGCCTGACAGGAGGTTTGTTTCGTTTAGCACAGTCGGAGTGATGCCTTTGAAGATCGGGATGAAGAATGGTGCCCCCAGCACGAGCACAAGCACTGCCATAATTGCCAAAGCAAGGTAGACCCTCCTACTCAGCACAGAATAGTGTTTGGTCAGTAGCTCATAAGCTACAAGGATTATGAGGCTTGCAACTACGAATACGACAGCCATTATGCCCTGTTCGATGTCTCCCATGAATGCCAGCAGTATGAAGCTTACAGCCCCGCCTAAGGCATAAATCGGCTTCTTCTCCCTTATAATGAGCATGAAGAAAAGGATGAACAGCGGCATGAACTCTATTATGGTCCAGTCAAGGTGGCCGTAGGATTGCGCTATGTGCATCGGGCTGAATGCGAATATGAGCCCAGCTATGAATGCTGCATAGTCATTCTTTACCAGATATCTGGAAAGCATGAACATGAATAGGCCGCCGAGAGCGAAACTCAGGAAGAAGAGGAAGTTGTATGTCGATGCGATGCCTGCGAATGGAGAAGATCAGGACACACGTCAGGCTGCCCACAAACAGGACAATCGAGCCGATCCACGCAGCGAAGCTGCTGCCGCCGGCGACATCGAGCGGCG
>JAJZEU010000064.1 GCA_021805625.1 Microcaldota archaeon | reverse complement strand
GATATGCCTGTAAGCACAACACCTTTACAGCGATGTGCATACATTGCAACGGCGCAAAGAATATATCCAACAGAAACAATAACCTAGTAAGATAAACAAGGGGACGACATGAACCAACAACAAACACTAAACGACCTTCGTGACATTGTGCATAATGCAAACTCGAAATGGTGGGTTGATCCTATCACCAGAGAACCCAAAATTCGCAACGTTGGAGAACTGTTAATGCTTGTAACCAGCGAGCTAGCAGAGGCACTAGAAGGCGACAGGAAGGGGCTCATGGACACACACTTGCCCAATAGGCCAATGCTAGAAGTGGAGTTAGCAGACGCGATTATAAGAATCCTAGACATGGCGGGTGGGATGAAGCTAGACATAGGAGGCGCCTTCGCAGATAAAATGGCCTACAACAGCCAAAGGGCGGATCACAAGTTAGAGAATAGAGCCAAAGAAGGCGGCAAAAAGTATTAACATGGAATTTGTCAAGAAAAGCAAGTTCGGGAATAGGTTTACTGATTGTAGGCAGGGACATAAGCATGATAGCAAAGCTGAAGCGCTGAGATGCAACGACCTATCATTGCTAGAAAAGGCAGGTGAAATACAAGAGCTTAAGAGCCAAGTTACGTTTCCATTGCACGGTGTAGACAATATCCAGATATGCAAATACATAGCGGATTTCACCTACACACAAAACGGTGAAATGGTCGTCGAAGATGTGAAAGGAGCCATAACAGGTGAATTTTCGATCAAGCGTAAGCTTTTTGAAGCTGAATACAAAACAAAAATAAAACTTACGAGAGTCCACCAATGAAAACAAATAACGTTTACACATTGTCCGAAACGATGTATTGGTATTATGGTGATGAAAAAATTACGCTGCTGATTTTGGAGAATGGTGATTATTATTTCTTTGACAAAACCTTTGGCAAGAGAGATATAGTCCACCCGGATTTATCTAAAATAAGACCAATGGGTGAAAACGTTGGTTATTATTTTATGGATAACACACTTGACAAAACAAAAGAAAGGAAAAACAAAAGCAGGCGTTATAAAATAAACTGCAAGATGGTAAAGAATACTGGGCAACTTGAGTATACAAGGGCGCTTGTTGAACATGTCGGCGGGAAACCGGCAGACCAATGCACACTTGAAAACTTTAGAGTTATGGAATATAACAACGTTTGTTACGGTAGACCAAAAAACTTGCAGGATGTGCTCGATGCAATCACTCAATTATTCGTTGACAACAACTATGATGCAACGGATCATTTGCGCAGAAGTGAGCTGATCGAGCTTATCGATATAAGCGAGCCTGTCTTGAATAAGTATTCCAGAAAAGGAGTGATCCCTTACATAAGCAAGAAAAATGCAAGGTTTTATAGTATATTTTCAATATACACATTCATGGCATACTCACTAGCTAGTTAACATTACATTACAACCAAAGAGTTATCACAATGCAATCTCGATACCCAGGTATTTGCAAAACAACCGGAAAGCCTTATGAAGCCGGTTCTGAAATTAGAAAAGGGCCTAACGGATGGGAGCTTGTTCCTGAAGGTGAAACAGACAACTTCAAACCGAACAGCAACTACCAAAAAACACCGCCAAGCGAATATACTTATACTCCACCTGCGGAGCCTGTCGCGAAAGAAATAAAACCTGACAAAGGCGCTCTTTTTGAACAAGCGGAAGAGCCTGATCCTTTTGCAGATGATTAAGGCCTAAGCATTCCTCGTGAACGTATTCCCTTTATCTGTACTGACATATATCTGAGGCTGAGTCATCGTAAGGTTCCAGATAACTGATATGACAGTATTGGAAAACGTAAACGAATTGATTTGGTCACTAGCAGTAAAGGGAAGAGGAGATGGGCTGCCGGTCATTGGTTTATGGCTAAACACAACGGCCGAGTCAGTCGTATCTTTTCTTCCCGGAAAATGCTGTATATCTATGAATTGTTTCTGCGTATCATAATCAGCTGGCGTTTGCCACAAGTTTTTATCCCCAAGCGATTTGTTTGTTTTGTCAGCAATATTTACTTGGTGTTTCCCTATCACGTTTATCTCGTTGTCAAAAGCGCCCGTTACAGTATTAGGATACGGGATTGTTTCTGTAGGCCCGAGTATCCATCCTGAATTTGCTAGAGATGTACTCAATGCCAATGGTGTAGGGTGTTGTGCATATTGCACTGTTGTATTCGCTGGTGGTGTCTGATTGAATGCCCCATAAGCGGCCACTATTACACCATTGCTCATATAAGCCTTCATGACAGGAGTCGTAGTATAAGTTGGAGTAGGCTTGGGGATGAGCAAGAATACAGTAAGGACTGGCGCGCTATTAATAGCTGATCCGTTCGCTGGGCACAATGGCGCTGTCGTACTGAAAGCTGAATTGTTATCAACGTATACTCTGTAAGAAGAAGGCATCTGGTTGTTAACTTCGACTGGTAAATTGCTGTTGCTGTAGACAGTGTCACTTATGGCGATAGATTTGATTTGCGAATAATGCTGCTGTTGCGGCATCCCAAACGAATACACAGTTTCCGTCGTGCTATCATTGTAGGTTATGAGCATTTTACACGAGTTGAACGTCAGCCCCAAAAACAAATCGGCTGTTATTAATGGGTCTCTATTGATTTGCGCGCCTTGCCCTGTTATATAAGTCAACCCGGTAATTTCTGATTGCGTCCATGGGCTGTTGTAAGTGCCCAAGGCCGTAGTGAATGTCGTGTCGTAATAACAAGGTACTATCCTGTAATATCCTAAATTTAAAGATGCCGAGTATGGAGTATTTGCAAAACTGTTGGACAATGTTATCGCTGGAGTGTTCACAGCAACATTGTTACTAGGCCCAAGATTAACGCTAAAAACATAACCATTAATAACAATTGCACCTTGCATAACAGGCGGCCAATTGATCGGAGGCAATGGCGTCACTGGAGTGACCACTGTCTTGAGCGTGCCGAAACCACCGCTTCCATAGCTGACGTTCTTTTCCACAAGCGCTGTCTCAGATGCGCCTACATTGTTGTCTGTAGTGCTTTCGTACACGACGTAACTTCTCTGGTTGAACGGTGTACTGGTAATGTCAAAATTATAAGCATTAGCTCCTAGATAGGCATATCCAGAAGACGTCGGCATCATGGTAACGCTAACGTTACAAACGTTTTGTGCTGTGTCTATGGTAGTCGTAGGAAAAGTTGATGGGTATACATTAGCTCCTGCTGAATATGCGCCCCAATCTCCAGCACAATACGCTACAGGCCCACTTGGTGAGTTAGAAGAGCTAAAAGAAGCAACGCCAACACTATTTGTGTTAACAGTGATATTTCTAAACCCATAGTGGATATCTTGCCCTGAGTAACCGTTCGTTTCATAAGAGCTGAACTCCCACGTACAACTAGTCGTATTTGCAGGCCCTGTCACAACAACATCCGGAACGGGTGATGGTGTGGTTGTTTGCGTATATATATTAGCACCGCCCAAATACAGCACATACCCGCCAGCCCCAAATGTTCCGACGTTTAAGCAGTTTGATATTGTCGCAGTCGAACTATAGTTTGTATAGCTTATTGTATTTGCAGCATCTAAAAACCCAACTGGGCACCCTTGTACCGGCGCGGCATTGTTTATGTAGACAGTCACAGAGTGAACTGTTGTAGAGCCGAGGATCGAAACAGTAGTGCCCGGCGAAGCCGAGCAAACATTGGACAATCCTGTACTTGTGCCAACATTCTGAACGGATTGTCCTGCAGTGTTCAAAAATTGCACTGCGCCAATGGCCAAATCCTCCAACGCTGCATCTCTTATACTAACACGGATGTATCTGCTACTTATGCCTGCCACAGATGCTGACATTGCAGAAGATGCTGTGGTTACGGAAATAGCGCAAGAGAGTGCGCTTGATCCAGCAAGGTTAGGGAATTGGTTAGTGGCAGACAGCAATGATTGGCTGCTCATGTTCGAAACAAGCCACACTTGCTGAGTTATCGGAACACTCGTATATTCAGAAGACGAGACGCTTGTAGCAATGGCCATTTCTTGGGCCTGTACGGCCGTTAACAGCGACTCTGCTTTGAATGTAGGGGTTACGTTGGCCGATACGTATATATTGCCAGACAGCGAAGATTTTGAGGACATTGCAGCAAGGTATGTAGTAACACCCGGATTAACAGCAATTGGTGTTGCTTCATATCCGCCACCACCAGAAGTCCAAGAACATGCATAGTTACCAGTGTCTGGCGTAGCACTGGACGGAGCACACAAATAAATTCCACCACCACTTGGCGCCCCGCTCCATCCATTAGGCGTTGTGTCGGTAGCAATGACAGTCCCGAAGTAAGTGACCTGCCATATATAGCTATATGGGGAAGTTATTAACGTGTAAACAATTGTTGCGCATGCGCCAGCAGTAACGGTTTGTGTCCCGCCAAAATTAGGCATTTTATAGTCCTGTTATATAGGCGTGAATGTTACTGTCGCACTTTCTGTTGTCCAAGTAACACCATCATTGCTGTATTCCACAAGCACTGTAAAAGGGCCTTGTGCAGCAAATAAATCCGCTTTGATTTCAGTCACTGCAGTTGCAGGCGAGCCGCCAAAATCCCTGATGATAGTCAGGGATTGCGTACATACAGCGATTGGCGGAGTAGCAGTTGTGAGCAAGTCCGTACTGTCTGAAAACCCCAACGTAGCTTGGTAACCGCAGGCTATGTTAAGGCTAGGCATATAGCGCTCGTTGCTCTACTGCTTCGTATATAAACTGTCCAGCCGTTGCTGTCCCGGTTGCGCTTGTCTGGTTAATGCTAGTTACAACAGTCCCAGCTGGTATGTTCCATGTTATAATCTCGCCTACTCCTGTGCCGGCAAATCCTGCAGTTGGGGTTGCTGATGCTTGAGTTAAAGCAGCCCCTGATAACGGGTTGCTGGCGTTGTAATAAGTATAAGATATTGTTGGTGTGTATGTTCCGTTTAAGTTAACCAGTGAGCGTGCCCTGATCCCAGTTGCGCCTATAAACCCTTGATTGTAAGCGATATTATTGTTCAGCCCTAACGGAAAACCGCTTGCAGAATACGCCGATCCGACCTGCATTAAGCCAAACGCATAAGAAGAAGGGGTTATGTTGTTACCTACCCCAATGAACATATTAACAGGGTTCATGCTTACAACGTTTGCAGACGCCATACCTACGCTAGATGGCGTTAACGGAGCAAATAAATCCGAAGAAGAATACACGCTTGCCTGCGAACTAGACCATGCAAGGTTGTAAAGGAAGGCAGTTTCGGGTCTCCATAGATAAGAAATCCAAGACGGCGGATTAATGTCTGATCGCAGAGATTGATCTCCTGCTGATAGCGTAACAACAGTGTTGGTTGCGCCTACAGTAACAGCAACGTCGCCAGCCCAGCACAATGGGCTACTCTGTCCGACGAGGGTTCTGTACATGCGAACCTTTGTGATACCTGACGGGATAGGCCCCGGGATTGTAACGTTCAAAGCGTTTGCGTTGCCTGATATAGCAACACCAGCTGAAGAAGGAGTTGGCAATGTTTCTATGTGATCATAGGCTCCTACGTAAGTGAACTGTACCAACGGGCAATACGCTGATGTGCAGTTAGGTATTTGGCCACCTTGTACGCCCGTAGCAGCTATCACAGGGGCAGCAGTTGCTCCCGCTATAGCGGCAAGAGCCGTTCCGTTAATACGCTGCATCCAACTGTCTAGCGTGTGAACGACACCGTTCGTAATCCCAAAATTCCAGCCTACCGGCAAATTACCGTTTACTTGAGACTCAAGCGCGCCAAATAAAGCATAAGCCCCAGCCTTTAACATTCTGTCATAATGCGGCAAACCGGTGAACGTGTTAATGGTATTGATAGCGCCGGGAAACGCCTGCTCTATAGCTTGTCTTGCTTGTGCAGCATAATATGCGGCAGTATTTGTTTCGTTAGATAGGCCTACCCCTAACGAATTGTACGCAACATTTACCACGGCTGCATAAGGATCTGTTACCGCAATAATGTCCGTGCCAGTCGGCATGTTTGTAATCATGTTTACCTCTAATAATATGCTAACACATTTCGCCCTGTATAAGATGCTAAAAACAAGGCTCTACCTTCTGCGTCTGCGCCAATTTCAAATTCCATTTCAGTTATGATAAATTGGTAAGTGCCACCAAGCCTTGTATTCTCGGACACGGTAACAACATTGCCAGCTCTTAACCAAGGAACAGCAACGCTTTGCCACCTAATCATCTGAACAGGGATCGTCGCTTTAACCAAAGCATTTTGCGCAACTTGCTGTAAGTATGGCTTTGTTGCCCACCTGCCGCTTCTCTCTACCCAAGCACTACGTTGCCCCTTCCAGCTTATGACATAATCGGGCGCAGTTAATCGCTCCACCATCAATTCGTTTGTAAAAGCGTTCCTGCCTTCAAAAACAACTTCAGTGCGCAAGTTGCTTACATCGTTTGATATTTCTATTTGCCCAATAAGCTCGAACACGTTGTCATCCTTCATCTTATTTACATCATAAGAATGATCTATGAATGTGGCCAATATGCCTGCTTGCAACGGATCATATGGGCCGAAGAACAACGTGTCGTCTGGCATCCATTCCATATACCAAGGTATTACCCGACCGTTTATTAAGTCGGGAGTACCTAAATCTCGCAATATCTGCATTAAGCATTGCCTGGCTGTCATCTCAGGGGTAAACCTGTAACGCGGGTTCAATCCTGTGCCACGCCCTAGAACGTATCCTGTATCGGGAACATCGGTTCCAGCAGGCCCGTAAGGAGCATTCTTAGGTGCACCCGGTGGTATATATTTCGGAAGGTTTCGCAGGAAATAAGGGTGCAACGATGCTGCTTCGCATAAATATCTAACAGCAGAATAAACATACCACCCGTCACAAATGACTTCTATGGATAAGGCAACGTCAAGAACCGAGAGCATGTCCTGATATTCTGTTTCGATATATGAGTTAGGCCCTGAACCATAACCAGACCACCCACCTGGTAAATGCCCAGCAATGCCGCCCACGCGCTTGTACAGCTCGAATTGATTGATATTCAATGCCATATACCTATCAATCATAAACGTGCCACCAATGCCAGTGTAATAACTATCGTAGTTGTTTATCTTCAACATGCCAGACGTAGTGATAACTCTGTTAATGTCGTCGAATTTACTTGTTTCAGTATAAGACATGATCCTGAAACGCGTGCTATCGCCAGACCAAGTCGTAGTTGGGCTTACGTATTTCCAATGAGCAGGTATAATCGCAGTAGCATCTCGCAAGCGTGGTGGAATACCATCGTCTCTTGATACTGTTAATTTGTAGCCTATCTTTTTGGTTGTGAATTTATTCTCTACTGTGTAATTCTGTGATCCTGTTGCGGCAGGTTTTGAAGATTTCTGCAGCATGCTTTTACCACCGCTCAGAGCGTTAATAACAACAGCCATTTGGTCTGCATTTGGATGCGGCCTACCTATGTTCAACGGCAATTTATCAAGTACTATAGGCGCATATTTCAACGTGGACATTTCCACAGTTGCCCAATTGGAGCTGTACAGCAAGAATGATATTAACGGACTGGCAAAAGGATTAATATACAAACCGTCAAGATTATTTGCACCGGGAGGAGGCCCTGATCCATCCGGGTTATTGTCTCCTGTGTATCCCCAGTCTTGGCTGTAAGGATCGTATGCCCACAGCATGGGAGTATTATCATTCATCCTAACAAGGATGGCATTGTCGTCTTGTATCGGCAATACATCAATAACAATCTCGTTGTTGTGAGTTATCAAATGGTGCTGAACGTTTGCAACATCCGCTATCATGGCAACCGTGTTCCACCCGGTAGTAAACTGCTGCGAAGCGTTTTGCGTTTGCATGTCCCACTGCTGTATACAAGGCGCATTCTGCATGCTTACTAATAACCTTAGATATGGCGTCAAATTAATTGCCAACCCATAATCGTTAGTCGGGGACGTTATTTCTCCCGTGCTTTTTATCGTAAACCTCAACCCCGGCAACGTTGTGAAAAACTGCCCGGCTTGAGTGGCCATAGTGCCGCTTGGGCTTGTGCTTGGTGTTAGCAATAATCCCATTGTCCCGTTTTCCGGGGAAGTCCACTGCGTCACCGAAGGAAACGTTTGTACGAACTCTATGATGTTGGGGTATGTAGCAGACAAAGCAGTGTAATCAGCAGATATACATATGCCTTGATTTTGGGGGATCGGGTGCCCATATAGCTCGCCAAGTGTTTTGGCCAAAGCAGCACCATCTTTTTTAGTACCGCTTTCTGCGTCCATATCAGGGGCTGTTACAGACCACACTACCGGAGGATCAGCTAAATAGCCCATGTAAAGAAAACGGTCTTTGTAAGTAGCGCTGCAGTAAGGTATTATTTCCATTTAGTGCCTTGGTGTTGCTCCTGCAGTATGTAATCCATCGTTCATGAAACCACTAAACGCATTACGTATATCTGAATGCCTAGCGCCTTGCAATGATTTTTGCTGCTTGGATAACAATGACACAATTTGCCCCAAAAGGTTATTGGTTGTATCTAAGCCTGCGCCTGCTTGGTTCATTAACCCGGGCACGGAGCTTGGAGTGTTAGCAGCACCTAGCCCTATGGCTTCTCTAAATTGCATCTGCATTTTAAGCTGCTTAGCATTGGCGGCACCGTAATCGCTCGTTGGGACGCCACCTTGGTTTAGGCGCATAGAAGCTAGTTGGAAACTATCTATAGAGCCGCTAAAGTTTGGCCTTCCTGCCATTAGCCCCGGTATAAGGTTATCCATGCCACTAGTCAACTGCGCAAGCCCTGCGGCATTTTGCGTATAAAGCCCTTGTATCTGCTGTGTAAACTGTAACTGAGTTTGCTCTGACAACTCGCCATGCCGCTTCAGTGTCGCTTCTCTAGCCTTCAATGCTTTAACTTCTTGACGGTTCATATTGATCTGCTGCATAGTCAACCCAAATACGTAACTAGGCGCATAGGGCACAAGGCTAGATCGCTGTAATTCGCCAGACAACTTTGCCATCGGTATCTGGTAGTCAACAATGTCTGTTTCGTTTTGCGCGCTTAGCCTCGCTTGCATGGCCGCTAGATGCGTCTGCTTATATGCTAACGATGATTTACCATCTGGCATACCCTCGATCGCCTTCTCTTCTTTTTGGACAGCAGATAATTCAGCGTGGCCACGGCTTCTGATATTGGTCTGCGCTGTTGCCAACGAGAAGTTGGCTTGCTTGAATGCGCCATACGATTTATATTGCCCAGCAGTCAAATGATCTTTAAACAAGTGAACGTCGGCCCCAAAATCATAGACCTGAGGCCCGTAGTTCAATAATGCATCGGTTGGGTTTCTATTCATGTACCAGTTCCCAACTAATGGCGCTAACTCTTTAGCTATACCAGGCGCCGCTTGGCCATACTTAAGTCCCAAGTCAACCATCATAGATGCAGCTGTTACCTTATAAGAACCAGATTGCTCAGCGACATGCGCGCTTGTTGCAAACTTATGCTGTTGCGCTTCTCTTTGCTCTTCTGCGTACAATATGCCCAAGATGCCTATTCGAGACTGGGTGTCCATTATAGCATCTACACCATGATGGCTTTTAAGTTTTCTTGCTAATGCTATAGCAGCTCGCCCTGTTGCGCCGCTGCCCAACTTGCTATTCTTAAACATTGACTGGTATTTAGTAACATCTTTAAAGAATTGATCTTCGCTAGAATCTGCTGATATACCAGCGCTGTCAACATGGGCTGATGACACATGCCTGCCTTTATCAGAAGCGCCTATGAATTTACCTAATGCATTCATCAATTTACTTATGCTCGGAGTTAGCGATTTGCCCATCTCCGCCATATTGCCTATATTCATATGGTTTTGGCTTATTAAATGGCCAAACTCTTGTGATGGACTAACCGACACAGCGCCCGGCTCTGTAGTTGCAGAATGAACAGCTATCCCAGTAGAGCCACTTGTTATCATGGCGTTCTCAAGCACCGTATATGTTTCCATGGCCTGCGGGCCACTTATTATATCGTTGCCAGTATAAAGCCCTGCCGCAATGGAATGCTGTTGTAGTGGAGTTTTCCCATACATAGAAATAGCATTTGCAAGCGAGTTTACCTGTGTAGTATTTATCCCCATACTCGCACTTGCATATTTGTCCAATTGCAAATGGTTCATCTTTAGCATGTCGGCAGGAGTTACTTGTGGTGCACCCAATGGGGTGTTTAAGCCTTCGCCAATTATGTCTGAGCTAGCTTTGTTTAAGCCTGCTTGGCCCATGCCAAAAACGGCCTTGAACTGCGCTGGCATTAACCCGAATACTCTACCAGCCAATGAACTGGGCGTAAGTGGATTGCTTTCAGTCTCTCTTCCAGAACCAACAAAATTGCTTAATGGCGCTAACATCATCTGCATGGAACGTTTACGCATGTAGGGAGCCATTGCGTACTGCGCTAATGTCTTGCCCATTTCCTGCCCAATGCCCATGCCTGTTATGGCCGTCATGGCAGTGATCATGGGCAAATTACTAGCTTCGCCTATTAGTGTTCTTGCACTTCCCTTTATACCTCCAGCTGCCGCTTCTTTTACCCCTTCAACCATTTTATTCGTAGCAGTTTCTGCACCACTTCCAGGGCCTTCTCCTTCAAGCCCGGGGACAACAGCTGTTGCAGTTTGGCCTACTACTTCAACAGAGTCAGCAGCCGCTTCTGCTTCATCGGCGATGCTATTAACAACACCTACGGCCGATCCAGCGTCTCCGCCAATCATCATAGCAGCGGGCGTCATAGCGCTCGCTATTGCTATCCCAGCAGCAGCGCCTAACGCACCTCCTGCTAGCCCGCCAGTAAGGCCGCCATATATCCCAGCAGTCTTCATGGGGTCGTAGGCGCCTGTTGCTATGTTGGACGTAATGTCTCCCATGGCATTTCCAGCTGCGTTGTATGCAGCGTATACACCTGCGCCTACTGTATATCTAGCGGATCGTATCCATTGTCTCGTGGTTCCTTTTTTTGCTTCTTGTATTTTCCTAGCCCGCATTATCTCAAACCGCTGCAAAGATGTTATTGCGTTTCTTCGCTTTACAGCATCTACTTGGTTCATAGGCGTACTGTTGAGGATTTCTTTACCTAGATTAATATCCTCAATATCTTGTGAGGAAGGCATGTAGTTTGCCTGCATGCCGCTAGCCAATAGCCTGTACCCATCTATTATCCTATTAGCGGGAGCATCACCGGCGTGTCTTTCGTTGTAATCGTTTACCCTATTTAGTCTTCTTTGTTCTGTAAGTTCGTGTTCAAGTTGTATTCTATTTACAGCGTTGTCATGCGTCTTGCTTGACCTATCGACTTTTAATTTATGGTCATGATCAGCCCGACTATTCGACTCATTGGTCAATACCGACTGGTATTCTTTCTTGGCTTCTTTGTCCGCTTTTATATTCTCACGCCGTTGCTCTCCGCGTTCTTTGGTATTATTCAAGCTACCTTCAGCAGCTGCCTTTACCCGCTCGACAGCATGGGCTGCGACTTGTACAGAAGCATCTGCTTTTGCTCGCGCTGCACCTAGCTCAGCATCACTCTGCGCCCTCACACCTTGAGCGTTGTAAAACTCTCCTGCGGCTTGGTGGCGTGCCACGTACACTTTTGCTTGGCCAGCTGTCAGTTTCTTTATGGTGGCAGGGCCGGGCGGGGCGCCTAATACTTTCCTTAAGCTATCCTCGTCCATACGAGCAAATCGACTACTGCTTGCGCCAATGTCCTTATTCAATATATAAGGGCTGCTTGCGCCATACATGCCGGGAGGGATATTGTCATGGAACGGTGGTGTAAAATCGTCAATAGGAGGTGGCACAGGTGGTATTCCTCCGGTGCCACCAACGATCGTACTACGAGGCATTTCAGGCGAAGAATACACCGGAGGAGCTGCGCGCTGTTGCCTGCCTTTCATAAATGATCTGCCGCGCCTGGCAGCAGGCAACAATCGGCCTACGCTGCCACTATCTGCGGGGATCGCACCTGCTGTGTTCCCTTCATCGACGTTCTGCGCCATAACTGTATCTGAAGGGGTAGCAGCACCGCTTGAATTTCTGCCTTGTGGATGGGCAAATGCTGCCCCGCCCAACTTCGGGAATATTGCAGGCCTGTTGACTGAAGCAGCTGCGGATGTATTGGCCAATGTTGCATAAGGCATAGGCGTGTCTCTGGCAACACGGCCTTGAGGTGACACCCCTCTTATTTCTGGCGTTTCTTCGGATACTTTAGCAGCACCTGCCGCTTTTGCAGCAAGGTGATGGGCGGCGTTATCTGGACGTATCCGCTCGCCCATACTTGGGATGGATGGGTACTCTTTGTTTTTGCTGGCGTTGGCCTGAGACGTTGTATTTCCGTATGCTGCTTGGCTAGGAGAATCGCCGGATGTGCCAATTTTGATATTAGCAGCAGCATCTTTTATCTTAGCAACGTTGTTAGCGGCTTCAGTAAGTATTGCGTTTAGGCCGGAAGCGTCCCCATCAATACTTATCTGAACCTTTTTTCTGTCGTCAGCCATGTTTACCTCATGTTCATCTCTACCTTGCGCAGAGCGCGCTCTACAGCGCTGTCGTGTTCATCATCCAATTCGGATGTTGCTGATTTGCCTACGACGCGACATAAAAAATCAAAACCCTTTGCAATCATGATATCAGTGTTTCTTATATCAAACCAGAGAGGGACGTCGCGCCTCCACCTGTCCCACTCTAGTAAGCACACCTTTTGTATGTCGTCTTCTGTTTGCCTACCCTGCTCCCATTCCCTTGCAGATAGTTCTAGGGATTCATAAAAGCATCTAAATCGGTAGTGCCAAAAACAATATCAACAACCCTATCAAGGATTACAGAACCTACTGACAATGGCAACTCGTCAAAAGATTTCTTGTTGAGTGGTTTGTCAAAAGACCATGCTTCTGCAACCGTAAGAAAAGCATGCACCCAATACTTATCTCCATCCCTGCGTTTCCCGCTTGGCATCGCTGCATCCGGTACAGTGATCGCAGACTCGATTTTATCAGACTCGGCTACGGTTAGCTCCTGCCTAATTTCAACCCATTCCCATTTCCCATCACGCACAAAATCCCCATCAAGCACTTCTTGCTCGGTGGGGATTTTGTCCAAATCGTTCTTCTGCTGTATTAACTGCTGTATAGCAGACATTGGATAAGCAACATGCTTACCGTTGGTATTCCCTACAAGTAAATAGAACCTCAATTTTAGGCACTCCCTACATGGCTGTAATAGTTACAGGTATTCCACCTGCTACCGCATCGAACATCGAATACGTTCTTACTATTCTACCCATTCTTGTAGTCTTTGGCAGTTCGTAATCATCTGCTGATAACAACATTGCCATAGAAATGCCTGCACCCGTAGAGCCTATGCTAACAGTTGCGCCGCTTACTGGCGTATATTGGGCGTTTGGGGATTGCTCTATCGTCAATACTCCAGAGAACTGTCCGGAGATAATATCTGCGTCGTACAGCGTACCATCTTGGAATGCTTGCCTAGACTGCCCTCTAACAATGGTAGCCCTGAATGAAGCAACCTGCGAAGCTGTAGTGCCCCAAGTTATCGACGACGCAGTGAGCACGTCTCCTGCATCAGGTGATCCACCAGCCGTCATTGCTACTGAAGCTACTCCGTTGAGTGATGTTCCAGTCAACTCGCTTTCGCCGCCTATTGCTTCGAAATCCATCTCTACTGAAACAGGGCCGCCTTCTGCGTCATTGCTGAACTCTATCCTTGTGCATTTGCAGAAATCGTACTGTCTAACCAGTCCAGCAGTTGCCTGATAAAACCCTATGCTAAAAGTTTCCGTATCAGCAGTCGCACCGCTGGTCAATATCAAGTTATTGAAAAATGCAGCAGTTGCCCAAGATGTTTTCAGGTAAGAGCTGATTGTTACGGTTGGCGTTCTCTTGGATGTGGCTCGGATAGATGGGGCCACGGACTTGTTGATCGCTGGTAAGTAACTTCGGTTAAATGGGTTCTTTGGCCTAGCACGAGCAGCGACTATGTACGTCAATGGGGTTACTGGGGTTGTACCCATCCCGACAATCATGATATTGCCAAGAAAATCTTTTTCGCCTGAATAGTAAGCCATTGGTTACTTCCTCTCAGGGTTTATCTTGATTTCCGATATGGCGTTTTTTGTATGCGCCAACAAGAACCCAAGGTGTGACCTAAGCATTGCAACGCCATTGCCTCGCAACGGCTCAAGGTCTGCTATCTCCTTAGAGAGCAAGTTGCACACCCTATCAAGAGTTGCGAAAACGGATGACTGAATATCGGTAGTTTCTGTTACCGCAGGAATGTCGGTAATTTCTTGCTGACCGCCAAGCACGTTCTTACTCATAATGTCTCCTATATTAGCTCTGATTCATGGGTCAAATGTATGCCCATAAGGCTTATATCTCCGCCGAAACTTCTGAATGTTGCACCTCGGCTAACAGCCGTCACCATGCAATTGGTTAATCTATCAGTGCTTGGTGCAGTCGTAGTCTCCTGCGACGTCAATGCTATTTCTATATTACCCGCGCTTACCATAGTATTCCCACTCAACACTGGCGAATAGTAATTCAGCACACCGGCTCGCCAATAGTCTGATATTCTCGCCAATACAACTTCTCGCTTTTCTTCTTGCGCTAGTATATCTTGGGATATGAAACACTTATCAAGCAAGATGACACTTATGATATGGGTGATGGTGTCTATCAACCCTGAATGAGGCGTCATGTCGATAAATTCGCGCCTCGATCTTATACTTTGTCCGCTAGGAAATTCGCCCTGCATTATTTCTATCTTGATCCAACCAAAACGATCCGACCATATACCAGTGCCGCCT
>JAJZEU010000044.1 GCA_021805625.1 Microcaldota archaeon | reverse complement strand
ATTTCAGGGATATGCAAATGCCACATTTTTTAAATAGGCATGCAGTGGTCGAATGCTGGTACTTGGAATAGAGAGCAGCGCACACACTTTCGGCGTTGGCATAGTAGAGCGAGGGAAGGTGCTGGCAAACGAGAAGGAGCAGTTTAGCATGGGCACTGCAGGCATTATACCTTCCAAGGTTGCAGGCTTCCACATCAGGAACGCCAAGAATGTTATAGGGCGGGCTTTGAAGAGGTCGGGGAGGAGCATAAATGAGATTGAGGGGATAGGCTACACGAGGGGGCCAGGCATAGGGACGTGCCTCCAGGTTGGGGAGCTTGCTGCAAAGACGCTGGCAAACGAGCTCGGAGTGAAAATTGCGCCTGTCAATCATGCTGTGGCACATATTGAAATCGCAAAGCGTTTCGCTGAGATGAAGGATCCTGTAGCGCTGTATGTAAGCGGCGGAAATTCCCAAATACTAAAGATTGACAAAAAGCTTGGGCGCTACCGTGTGCTCGGAGAAACGCTAGATATAGGAGTCGGCAACATGCTCGATTCATTTGCAAGGGAGCTTAGGTTAGATCCGGCGTGGGGCTCGAGCATAGCGAAACTTGCAGAGAAGGGCAGGTACGTTAGCCTGCCTTATACAGTAAAGGGAACCGATTTCTCGTTTACGGGTCTGCTGACAAGATGCACAGAACTTATAGGAAGCGAGAAGAAGGAAGACCTCTGCTATTCCATGCAGGAAACCGCTTTTGCAATGCTCTGCGAAGCTACAGAAAGGGCGCTGCTGCTGACAAACAGCAAGGAATTGCTCGTATGCGGGGGAGTCGCCCAGAGCAGGAGGCTCAGGGAGATGCTTGCGGCGCTGAGCAAGAGCCATGGCATGAGGTTTGGCTATGCGCCAGACGAGTTCAATGCTGACAACGGAGCGATGATAGCACTCGTCGCGGAAAAGATGCTGAAGCGCGGGCTCTTTATGCCTATAGGCAAATGCGACATAAGCCAGAGGTATAGGATAGATGATGCTTTGGTGGTTTGGTGATACTTTCTGAAGGTGCTGAGGCCAAGGTCTACAAGTCAAAAATCTACGGAGTGAATATTGCAGCGAAGGTGAGGGAGCCAAAAGTCTACAGGGAGAGAAGCCTCGACACCATGCTTAGGGAGAGCAGAACCAAGAAAGAAGCCAGGGCGATGCACAGCGCCAAAACTCTAGGCGTAGATGTGCCCGCCATAGTCGCATTGGGCAGGTTCTCCATATACATGGAGTGCGTCAAAGGAATCCTCCTGAAGGATGCAAAAAAAGCAGGCCCGGAGGTGTTTGAAAGGATTGGCAGCATACTGGCAACGCTTCATAGGGGGAATATAGCGCACGGCGATTTCACTACCGCAAACGTGATGCTCTCCGGAAGCAAAATCTATATAATAGACTTCGGCCTTGCAGAAATATCCGGCGGTGTTGAAGAGAAGGCCATAGATCTGTTGCTAATGAAGAGGTCTGCAACAGCAGCCCAGTACAGGGCTTTCGAGAGGGGCTATCTTGGAAATGGAGGGAGGAGAGAGGTGCTGGCTAGGCTGGCTGCCATAATGCTTCGCGGCAGATACCAGACAAGAACCCTGCTCACAGGATAGATATCCTAAATCTCTCCGACTCTCCTCTTCTGCGCCCTTTTCAGCCTCTTCCTTTTTTTCTTTACCCACTTCCAGCGCATTCTTCCCTTCTTCTTCCACTTTCTAGGAATACTTCCCAAACATAACACCTTTTATTAATATAATGTTGCAGCAAAGGGTTATAAAGAATTATAAGAAAGAGTATATAAAGCAAAGGGGATAAGCATGCACAGGGGAATCGTCGCTTACATCGTAATTTTCGTAATACTTGTAGTAGTAATCTTTTTATTCGCCAGGCCACGCGGAATAGGCCCTATAACCACTTCGACGATAAAACAGGTAACAACAACTGTAAATCAGAGCGTTAGCAGCAGCTCCACGACTTCGCAGAGCACCACAGCGGTTTACGGGACATGCATATCGCCAAAAGAAAACGTTAGCATAAAGAACGGTAACTTCTCCACAGGTACGTATGCAGGATGGACCACGCAGGGCTATGGCTTTGGAAGCGCTCCGCTAAACCTCTCGTATGCAAATTCAAATCACGGCTACTATGAAAGCCCATGGAACGGATACGAAGGCAACTTCGTAGCCACCACATACAGGGGTGGTCTTTCCATTGAGACAGGTAACATTACTTCCGAGCCATTTCTCGTTGTTGAGCCATTCCTGAACTTCAGGCTCATTTCCCCGCAGAACAACAATCTCTACATAGAAATACTTCGGGGCTCAAGTCCGGTAGTAGTCACGCACTTCAACACCTATAATGCACCCAACAACACAAATGCTACCAGCACCTTCGAAGCTGCAAGCATTCCGCTCGGTGTGGTAATGTGCCAGAACGTCAGCATAAAAATCGTTGCGAATGTGGGTGGCACAATCACGACCCATACAGGATATATAGCGGCCGGCGACTTCTACCTCAGCAAGATACCAGTGCAGGTTCCTGGCACAGTTATTAACCAGACGATAGTGTAAGGTTGATGCGCATATGCTAAAACTTTACAATGTTTTGGGGCGAAAAAAGCAGGTTTTTGAGTGTATCGAAGATAAGAAAGTTGGGATGTATACCTGCGGGCCTACCGTATACAGCTATGCCCACATAGGGAACCTCAAGTCCTACGTAAGCGAGGATGTGCTGAAGAGGGTTCTGCTGCATGACGGCTACAAGGTAAAGCATGTCATGAATATAACAGATGTTGGCCATCTTGTCGGCGACATGGATATAGGGGAGGACAAGGTTCACATGGCTGCGAGGCTTGAGCACAAGAGTGCGTACGATATCGCTGATTTCTATTCAAAGCAGTTTTTTGTTGATCTGAAAAGGCTCAATGTGATAATGCCTGATGCAATACCCAGGGCTACAGAACACATACCGCAGATGCTTGCCCTCATAAAGAAGCTTGACAGCAAAGGCTACCTCTACGTCCTTGACAATGGAGTCTATTTCGACACCTCGAAGTTCAGAAGGTATGGAGAGCTGGCAGGAATGGATTTTGAGAGGTTGAACAAGCGCCTGAAGGCAGGCGCAAGGGTGGAAAGGGTTGCAGGCCTGCGCAATATAACAGATTTTGCTGTGTGGCGCTTTGCTAGGGGGGATGAAAAGGAGATGATTTGGGATTCCGATTGTGGGAGGGGATTCCCAGGCTGGCATATAGAGTGCAGCGCCATGAGCATGCAGTACCTCGGGGAGCATTTTGACATACACTGCGGAGGCATAGATCACATACCCATACACCACACTAATGAGATGGCGCAGTCTGAAGCTGCGACAGGGAAGAAGTTCGTGAACTACTGGATAGAGATGAACTTCCTGACTGTGAACGGCACCAAGTTCTCTAAATCGCTGCACAACACTTACACGCTGCAGGACGTGATCGACAAGGGCTTTTCAGCAAATGCCGTAAGATTCTTCTTCGTATCTTCGCATTACAGGAGGAAGTTGAACTTCACCTTCGAGGCTCTGGGCAGCATGGAAAAAACACTGAAGGGCATCTACTCATTCCTTGAGCACATTTCTGAAGTTGATGCAAAATGGAGCGCAGACAAGCGATTC
>JAJZEU010000128.1 GCA_021805625.1 Microcaldota archaeon | reverse complement strand
CCTCGACCTACTGTTCTCTCTTTCGATTAAACTTCTTCCTAGGAAGTCTATACGAGACAGTCGCTCTACCACTGAGCTACCGGGGCACGAAGCCCTATTGCTTATATATTTATATATAGTTTTAGTTCTAGTATTCGAATGATCGCATGGCAGGTGACCCGGCAGACAAAGACTACATGTTTGAGAATCCTTATGACGTGCCGGACAGCGGCGCTGAAGAGAGCAAGCCCCCGCTCGAAAGCTTCATTCCTGGAGGCTACCAGCAACCCCAGACCCAACAGCAGCCGCCATCGCAGCCTCCGCTACCCGCATCGCAGCCTCAGCCGCAGGCACAGCCACCGCCAAGAAAGTCCAGAAGCCGAATGGGTGGCAAGCTCATCCTTCTCGCCGTTATAATAATTGTAATTATCGCAGCTGCAATTGCAAGCCTCTCCCTTCTGCATCACACGGTTAGCACCACAACGAGCATCACGACAACAGTTTCCCCAGTCAAAATGACAGCGATAAAGTCGTGTGGCGGGATAAACTCCTCTGGTACGTACTACCTTACCAACAATATCAAGGCCTCGATAGCAAAGGGTGCCTGCATAAGCGTGGATTCCGGCAATGTCACTCTGATAGGCAACAACAACAGGCTCATAGGCAACGGACCGTATACGGGCGTGCCTCCGTTTACGTACGCCATAATGGTAAACAACAGAACGAACGTAAGCATAGAGGGCTTTGCAATATCAAACTTCTCATATGGGATATACCTTCAAGGTGTCAATGGCTCAAAGGTGCTCGGGAACAACCTTACGGCAGAGATCATTTCTGTAAATTTCATAGGAAACTCCTATTCGAATGAAGTATACGACAACTATGTGGCGCATTCCGTAAGCAAGGCTGGCGGCATAGTGGTTTCCGGCGGCAGCGGCAACAGGTTCGTCAACGACACCTCTGCAAATAATGCATACTATGGATTTGTGGTAAATTCCACAGGAAACACATTCAAGAACGATTCCATAACCAGCAATCCCGTAGACATAGCGTGCAACGCCACATCTGGCCTTAGGAATGCAAACCATTTCTCGTCCAAATGCTCTACAAATGTCGGTTGCAGTTTTGCGCAGTGCACCGTTTCAAATCTGCCTGCAAACCTGACCTCAATAGAGCTTGGCACAGAGATAAAGAGTTGCGGTTCCATCTCTGTACAGGGGCGCTATTACCTGAACGGCAGCCTGAACATGCTCAACTACCTGAACATGTCAAATCCCCTGTCCAAAAACGAGGCGTGCATAACAATAAACGCTCCGAATGTGTATCTTGACTGCGGTGGCAATTCCATCTCAAATGCAGGCCATGCAGTCAGCATAGAGGCAAACTACAACGACACGGTGAATGGCTGCAAGCTCTACAACGACACATATGGCATATACCTGAATGACACCCAGTTTCCGAAAGTAGAAAACATAACAGTGCAAAAAGGCACTTATGGCATATATGTCAGCAGCGTAGATAACGGCGTTATAAAGAACGTAACCGGCACCAAGAATATGTATGGCATATACATGGCAGGCAGCGTCGGAACTACAATCAACATATACAACCTCACGAACAACACATATGGAATCTACTTCGCCAGCGGTTCCCAGAATGTGTTCAATAACGGCAAGCTGGTTTCAAATGTCCAGGGGGACCTTTATTGCACGGCTGGTACTTACAACAGCACCACCAACCTCTTCCAGAACAGCCAATGCGGCGTTACCGATTGCAATTGGGGCGCGATATGCTCGCAGCATTCGCTGCCCCCGATAAGCGTATATCCTGTAAACAACTGCACGACCATATCCTATCCTGGAAGCTACGCGCTGAGCTCGGGCATAAAGGCTTCGGGCAGCTGCTTCAGCATAAGGACCAGCAACGTGAGCTTCTCCTGCGGCGGTAAGAACATACTCGGCACGAATTCGGGCACCGCATTCACAGTGCTCGGAAGGGACAACGTCACGATAAGCGACTGCAGCATAAACAAATTCGCCACAGGCATAATGTCCAGCAACACCATGTATCTGAACCTGCAGCGCAACAATATGACAAACGTGGCCAACGGCATTGTGGTCAAGAATTCGAGCCTTGCCGAGATATCAAACAACAAGGTCAACGGTTTTGGCAGCGGTTATGCCTATGAATTCCTGAATGTGAACAACAGCATAATGACAGGCAATGGCGCATCTGCGGCTGTAAATGGCAGCTCGTCATTCCTTGTTGCAAACTCTGTAAGCAACCTGCTCTCTTTCAACACAGCCAATGCCAGCGCGAAGTACGGCTTCGTATTCGACAGTTCGCCTAACAACCAGGTCTTCAACAACAGCGCGTTCGGCAACTCAAAGGCCGACTATTCATGTTCTCCGGACACCTCGGGCCTTCTTGCAGAGCAGGGCGGCGTCAACTTCGGCTACACAAAGAGCGGCTGCAAGTGGCTGGTAGAGCTCAACATAAACAACTTGCAACCAGCATGCTATGCAATATCCAGCGCCGCCGCTATCAACTTTACAAATGACATGCTCTACCCAATAGGCCAGACATGCTTCAACGTATACAACACTCCAGCGACCACTGCAAACGACACCATCATAAACTGCAACTTTCACACCGTAATTGCAACCAAAGGCGGAACCTTTGCAAATATCGTCAATTCCAGCAACGTGACCATAAAGAACTGCTACCTGAAGGGCTTCTCAAAAGCCATAACGGGTTCTGGAGGCTACATGGATGTGTACAACAACACGATCTTCAACTCAAATGTCTCAATACTCGCGAGCAATGCGAAGTACCCGAGCATAAAAGAGAACAACATAAGGAACGCATCATATGCGATAGTGCTTGAGAACAGCAACTACGGCAGCATATTCAACAACAACATCACACAGGCAAGGATTGCGCTGCAGTTGACAGGAGGCATAAGCTCCAACATCAGGGGAAACGCAGCAACGAATGGCAGCATAGGCATGTACATGATAAATTCGACCGGAGACTTTGTGCAGAACAACACCTTCTCGGATTTTGCAAGGTACGGCACAGACTGCATAGGCGCATCTTCGAATGCCACCGCAAGCGGCAACTTGGATCTGGGAGGGAACGTCTGTTCGAGCAACAGCGCGTGCTACTGGATGAAATCGAATTCATGCCTTCCGGGTTAGCGTTTTTATCCTTTTGCTGGCATAACTAATACCATGGCAATTGGCATAGCCGACGTGATAAAGGCCCTGAAGAACTGCGTGGATCCGGAGCTTGGCATGAGCATAGTAGACCTCGGCCTGATATACGGCATAAGCATAAGCGGCAGCGACGTAAAGCTGACTATGACGATGACAAGCCCAATGTGCCCGGTGACGAGCATAATACTGGCAGATGCAGAGCTGAGGCTCAAGGCGATAGAAGGGATTGAAAATGTCGATGTAGAGCTCGTATGGGACCCGGTATGGACCCCCGAGATGATAAGCGAGGAGACAAGGGCCCAACTCAATGTATGACTTGCAATCAGCACAACTTTCCTTTCAGTAGATAAGGTCCTCATCTACCCTCTTATATGCAAGTATCTCGCCGCTTTTGAACCAGATCTTTATTTCCTTCTCTGCGGTTCCTGGGGAATCGGAAGCATGAACGATGTTCCTCAAAGTCCTTTTCTCAGAATCTGACAATGCATACGAATCCGTAGAGTACATGCCCCTTATCGTTGAAGAATCTG